>NZ_KV407481.1:481909-724338 GCF_001620885.1 Klebsiella sp. D5A
TTGGTTGCGGGGGCCGGATTTGAACCGACGACCTTCGGGTTATGAGCCCGACGAGCTACCAGGCTGCTCCACCCCGCGTCACCGTACTGCTTTGTACTTCATCAAATTTTAATTGGTTGCGGGGGCCGGATTTGAACCGACGACCTTCGGGTTATGAGCCCGACGAGCTACCAGGCTGCTCCACCCCGCGTCCGTGGAAGCGCACTATACTCCGCTAGCGAGATGATGCAACCTTTTTTCGACCAAATCGACATTTTTGTAAGAATTGGCTTATAAAACGCCATCTTGTGGTCTTTTTTTACACAAATCTGTGCCATCGATGAGATCGCGCATTTCAATAGCCCCGGCGCTTTGTTATCTTCAACACGCACTAAGGCTTCGCAGCAAAAGATGAGACACCATGAAAGGACGTTGGGCAAAATATGTAGCGACGGGGGCAATGCTGGCTATGCTCGCCGCCTGTTCCTCAAAACCGACCGACCGCGGTCAGCAATATAGCGATGGCAAGTTCACCCAGCCGTTTTCACTGGTAAACCAGCCGGATGCCGTCGGGGCGCCGATCAACGCCGGCGACTTCTCCGAGCAGGTTAATCAAATTCGTAACGCCTCGCCGCGCCTCTATAATAGCCAGAGCAACGTCTATAACGCGCTGCAGGAGTGGCTGCGCGCCGGCGGCGACACCCGCACGCTGCGCCAGTTTGGCATCGACGCCTGGCAGATGCAGGGCGTCGACAACTATGGCAACGTTCAGTTTACCGGCTACTACACGCCGGTGGTGCAGGCGCGCCACACCCGTCAGGGCGAATTCCAGTACCCCATTTACCGGATGCCGCCGAAACGCGGTAAGCTGCCGTCCCGCGCCAGCATCTATGCCGGCGCGCTGAGCGATAACTATGTGCTGGCGTACAGCAATTCGCTGATGGATAACTTCATCATGGACGTGCAGGGCAGCGGCTATATCGACTTTGGCGATGGTTCGCCGCTCAACTTCTTTAGCTATGCCGGGAAAAACGGCTGGCCCTATCGCAGCATCGGCAAAGTGCTGATCGACCGCGGGGAAGTGAAGAAAGAAGATATGTCGATGCAGGCGATCCGCGAGTGGGGTGAAAAGCACAGCGAAGCGGAAGTGCGCGAGCTGCTGGAGCAGAACCCGTCGTTCGTGTTCTTTAAACCGCAGTCTTTCGCGCCGGTGAAAGGGGCCAGCGCTGTGCCGCTGATCGGCCGCGCCTCGGTGGCCTCTGACCGGTCGATTATTCCGCCGGGAACCACCTTGCTGGCCGAGGTGCCTCTGCTGGATAATAACGGCAAGTTTAACGGCCAGTACGAACTGCGCCTGATGGTCGCTCTCGACGTCGGCGGGGCCATCAAAGGCCAGCATTTCGACATCTATCAGGGCATTGGGCCTGACGCAGGCCACCGTGCCGGCTGGTATAACCACTATGGCCGCGTATGGGTGCTGAAAAACGCCCCGGGCGCGGGGAATGTTTTTAGCGGCTAACTCCCCTGGCCCTGCCTGTTGACCAGGGCGCCCGGATGACGCCGTTTACGGCGGCCTCCGGGCGCTGTCATTTTGTTCTGAGGTTCTATGTCTGTTGTAATCAGCGATGCCTGGCGCCAGCGTTTTGGCGGTACGGCACGTTTATATGGTGAAAAAGCGCTGCAATGTTTTGCCGATGCCCACGTCTGCGTGGTCGGGATCGGCGGGGTCGGCTCCTGGGCGGCGGAAGCGCTGGCGCGAACCGGCATCGGGGCGATCACCCTTATCGATATGGACGATGTCTGCGTCACCAACACCAATCGTCAGATCCACGCCCTGAGCGGCAACGTCGGGCTGGCGAAAGCGGAAGTGATGGCAGAGCGTATTCGTCTCATCAACCCGGAGTGTCGGGTGACGGTGGTGGATGATTTCGTGACCCCGGAAAACGTGGCGGAATATCTTGGCGTCGGCTTTAGCTATGTTATCGACGCGATCGATAGCGTCCGGCCGAAAGCGGCGCTTATCGCCTGGTGTCGCCGCTACAAAGTGCCGCTGGTCACCACCGGCGGGGCGGGCGGTCAGATTGACCCAACGCAGATCCAGGTCGCTGACCTGGCGAAGACCATCCAGGATCCGCTGGCGGCTAAACTGCGCGAGCGGCTGAAAAGCCAGTTTGGGGTGGTGAAAAACAGCAAAGGCAAGCTCGGCGTGGACTGCGTCTTCTCTACGGAAGCGCTGGTCTACCCGCAAGCGGACGGCAGCGTCTGCGCGATGAAGAGCACGGCGGAAGGGCCGAAACGGATGGACTGCGCTTCCGGCTTTGGCGCGGCCACCATGGTGACCGCGACCTTTGGCTTCGTCGCGGTATCGCATGCTCTGAAGAAGATGCTGGCGAAGGCGGAGCGGCAGACGACGTAAATCCCGGGCCGCGGCGCAGGCGCCTTACCCGGTCTACAGGACAATTCCCCGGAGGCGGCGCTGCACACCTGTCCGGGCGACAAAACTGCATGAGCCCGTAGCCCGGGCAAGGCGCGTCAAGCGCCGCCCCCGGGATGAGCTTAAACCTCAACCTCGCGGGCGGCGGCGAGCACCGCCTCGCTGAGGGCGCTGAGGCCCTGGCTGCGCGAGGCGCTGAGCTGGCCGCGTAGCCCCAGCTCGTCGAACAGCGCCAGCGGATCCTGCGCCAGGATCCCGGCGCGGGTTTTTCCTTCCACGGCGGTCAACAGCACCGCCAGCAGACCGCGCACAATCCGGCCTTCGCTGTCGCCAAAGAAGTGCAGCCTGCCCTCGGCATCCTCCTCATAGCCCAGCCAGACGCGGTTTTCACACCCGGCAATCTCCCGGGCCTGCGCTTTGCGCTCATCGGTCAGCGTCGGCAGCTTTTTGCCCAATAAAATCAGCTGACGATATTTATCCTCCCACTGGTTCAGCGGGGCGAAGGTCTGGCGCAGCGTGGCGTCGGTAATGGTTGTGCCGAAGGGGTGCAGAGTTGTCATTAATCCACCAGAATTTCCAGGGCGCGATCCACCGCGTGGACCAGCGCCGCAACATCGTCTTGGGTATTGTAGGGGGCGAAAGAGGCCCGCAGCGTGCCGCTGACCCCTAAGGCCGCCAGCAGCGGTTGGGCGCAGTGTTGCCCGGCGCGCAGAGCAATGCCGGACTCCGCCAGCAGCGTCACCAGATCGCTGTGATGAACACCGTCGAACTCAAAGGCCAGCAGGCTTGACTGCTGGCAGCGGAAAGAGCGGAAGCCCGGCCGTTTCGCCAGCGCCTCTTCCGCCAGACTCGCCAGACTGCGGCTCCAGTTTTCCGCCTGGCCGATATCGCTCTGCGCCAGCCACTCCAGGGCGGCGCTAAGGCCGATTACCCCGGCGACATTCGGCGTGCCGGCCTCGAGACCATAAGGGGCCGGCTGCGGCGTAAAGCCGTCAAAGCTGACCTCGGCGATCATTTTCCCGCCGCCGAGCCAGGGCGACATCGCCGCCAGCAGCTCGCTTTTGCCGTACAGGGCGCCGATCCCGGTCGGGCCATATAGCTTATGGCCGGAAAAGGCGTAAAAATCGATATCCAGCGCCTGCACGTCAGCGGGGAAATGCACCGCGCCCTGGGCGCCATCGACCATCACTACCATCCCGGCGGCGTGAGCAAGGCGGATAGCCTGCGCCAGGTCCGGGCAGCCGCCGGTGACGTTGGACATCTGACCGATGGCCAGCACCCGGCTGCGCGGGGTGATGAGCGCGCTGAGGCTGGCAATATCCGGCAGGCGGTCAGCGCCAAGCGGTAGTTTGACCACTCTGGCGCCGGTCTGCCCGGCTACCATCAGCCAGGGCACGAGGTTGGCATGATGCTCGGCTTCGCTAACGATAATTTCATCGCCAGGCTGCAGGCGCGGCCGGAAGTAGCTCTGCGCCACCATATTGATGGCCTCGGTGGTTCCTCGCGTCCAGACGATATCTTTGCCGGACGGGGCGTTAAGCCATGCCGCCACGCGCTCGCGGGCCGCCTCGTAGCGCTCGGTCAGCCGCTGGGCGGCGGCGAACTGGCTGCGATGGACGTTGCCGGCGCTCAGGCGATAAAACTGGTCGCTGGCGTCGATCACCGCCTGCGGTTTGAGCGCGGTCGCCGCGCTGTCGAGATAGACGCCGGCATCGGCCAGAGCCGGAAACTGCGCGCGAAAGTGCGCCGGGTTGAATGCGTTCATGGAATTCCTCGTATCAATCCCGCGATCGTCGCGCAATTTGCCGGGCGTGACAAGGCCTCTGTGCCCTGTGGAATTGTCCGAATGTGACTCCAGGTGGGTCAAAGAGGGTTATGCTGAAAAGTGTTGGGTTTGTGTTTTAACCTATTACTTAACGAGTCACGAATAGTATAAATAGCCGTAAGGAGAGAAAAATGAAAATGACTAAGGCCGCTGCGATTATCTCTGCCTGTATGCTGACTTTAGGCCTGAGCGCCTGTTCCTCTAACTATGTGATGCATACCAATGATGGGCGAACCATCGTTACCGACGGGAAACCGCAAACCGATAATGATACTGGCATGATCTCGTATAAGGACGCGTGGGGCAACAAACAGCAGATCAATCGCTCTGACGTGAAACAGCTGGGTGAGCTGGACGAGTAAGGCAGTAAAAAGGCAAAAAAAAGCACCGCGCGTTGCGGTGCTACATTAAATCACTATGGACAGACAGGGTAAATGTACAGGAAGTGAAAAGGGGTAGCTTTGCTACCAGGGTCTGCAAAGACAGACCAATTGCAAACACAACAACACAACATCACAACCGTAAGCCAAAAGCTTGATGGAACACGCATTCCAAAAAAAGCTTCTCGTTCCGGCTCAGGAAGTGCCGCCACTATAGGTATTTGCTGGTAGAACCTCAACGGACAATTTATAATGGCTCAGATAAAAAAAACTAATAGGTTAATCATTGTTTCCTATTTGTTAAATTGAGTTAACATCTAAGCCAGAATAACCATGTCGAAGCGATTACCACCTCTGAATGCATTACGTGTTTTTGATGCAGCCGCACGTCATCTCAGCTTCACTCGGGCAGCCGATGAGCTTTTTGTGACGCAGGCCGCAGTCAGCCATCAAATCAAGTCTCTCGAGGATTTTCTGGGCCTTAAGCTGTTCCGGCGGCGCAATCGTTCGCTGCTGTTAACGGAAGAAGGGCAGAGCTATTTTCAGGATATTAAAGAGATTTTTTCGCAACTGACGGAAGCGACGCGTAAACTGCAGGCGCGCAGCGCCAAAGGGGCATTAACGGTCAGTTTATTGCCAAGTTTCGCCATTCAGTGGCTGGTGCCGAGACTGACAAGCTTTAACTCAGCTTATCCGGGAATCGACGTCAGGATCCAGGCGGTAGACCGCCAGGAGGATAAGCTGGCGGACGATGTCGATGTGGCGATTTTTTACGGCCGCGGCAACTGGCCGGGCCTGCGTGTGGAAAAATTGTACGCCGAGTATCTGCTGCCGGTCTGTTCCCCGCTCTTGCTCACCGGCGACAAAGCATTGAAAACGCCTGCCGATCTGGCGCAACATACGCTGCTTCACGATGCGTCCCGTCGCGACTGGCAAACTTATACCCGCCAGCTTGGTCTAAGCCATATTAATGTGCAACAGGGGCCGATTTTCAGCCATAGCGCGATGGTGCTGCAGGCGGCCATTCACGGGCAGGGTGTGGCGCTGGCCAACAACGTGATGGCGCAGTCCGAAATTGAAGCCGGTCGTCTTGTGTGTCCGTTTAATGATGTTCTGGTCAGTAAGAATGCGTTTTACCTTGTTTGCCATGACAGTCAGGCAGAACTGGGTAAAATAGCCGCTTTCCGGCAATGGATCCTGGCGAAAGCGGCAAGTGAGCAAGAAAAATTCCGCTTTCGTTATGAACAATAAATACTTGTAGGGTAAAAACATGACCAGCCGTTTTATGCTGATATTCGCCGCGATTAGTGGCTTTATCTTTGTGGCTCTGGGTGCCTTTGGCGCGCATGTATTAAGTCAATCGCTCGGCGCGGCGGAGATGGCCTGGATCCATACCGGCCTGGAGTATCAGGCCTTCCATACCCTGGCGATTTTTGGTCTGGCGGTGGCGATGCAGCGTCGGATCAGTATCTGGTTCTACTGGAGCAGCGTGTTTCTGGCGTTAGGGACCGTGCTGTTCAGCGGCAGCCTCTATTGTCTGGCGCTGTCTCATTTACGTCTGTGGGCGTTCGTGACCCCGGTGGGCGGCGTAAGCTTCCTCGCCGGTTGGGTTTTAATGTTAATTGGTGCAATTCGTCTGAAACGTAAGGGCGTTGTTCATGAATAAGGTTGTCCTCTATTGTCGCCCTGGGTTTGAGAAAGAGTGCGCAGCAGAAATTACCGATAAGGCCGCCCGCCTTGAGGTGTTTGGTTTTGCCCGGGTCAAAGAAGACTCTGGTTATGTGATTTTTGAAGGTTATCAGCAAGACGACGGTGAGAAGCTGGTACGCGATCTGCCGTTCAGCTCGCTGATTTTCGCCCGTCAGATGTTCGTGGTCGGCGAACTGCTGCGCGACCTGCCGCCGGAGGATCGCATTACCCCGATCGTCGGCATGCTGCAGGGCGTGGTGGAGAAGGGTGGCGAGCTGCGTGTGGAAGTGGCGGATACCAACGAAAGCAAAGAGCTGATGAAGTTCTGCCGCAAGTTCACGGTGCCGTTACGCGCGGCGCTGCGCGAGGCGGGCGTGCTGACCAACTATGAAACGCCAAAGCGACCGGTGGTGCATGTGTTCTTTATCGCACCCGGCTGCTGCTATACCGGCTACTCGTACAGCAACAACAACTCACCGTTCTATATGGGCATTCCGCGGCTGAAGTTTCCGTCCGATGCCCCGAGCCGTTCCACCCTCAAGCTGGAAGAGGCGTTCCACGTCTTTATTCCGGCGGACGAGTGGGACGAGCGCCTGGCGAACGGCATGTATGCCGTCGATCTCGGCGCCTGCCCGGGCGGCTGGACCTATCAGCTGGTGAAGCGCAACATGTGGGTCTCTTCGGTCGATAACGGCCCGATGGCCCAGAGCCTGATGGATACCGGCCAGGTGACCTGGCTGCGCGAAGATGGCTTCCGCTATCGTCCGAACCGCAACAACATCTCGTGGATGGTCTGCGATATGGTGGAGAAACCGGCGAAGGTGGCGGCGCTGATGGCGCAGTGGCTGGTCAACGGCTGGTGCCGGGAGACCATCTTCAACCTCAAGCTGCCGATGAAAAAGCGCTATGAAGAGGTGTCGCAGAATCTGGCCTATATTCAGGCCCAACTGGACGAGCACGGCATCAACGCCCAGATCCAGGCGCGTCAGCTGTATCACGATCGTGAAGAGGTGACCGTTCACGTGCGTCGCCTGTGGGCCGCCGTCGGCGGACGTCGCGACGAGCGTTAATCCTTCCCCCTCAGGCCGGAGACGCGTGCGCGTCCTCCGGCCTTCCCCTTAAGGCTGCGGCGCATCCGACACAATATGCGTCACGTCATCCAGATGACCAATTCTCGCCTCGCCGGAACGGTTGAACTTGCTTTTGTCGATCAGCAGTAGCGACTGCGCCGCGCGCTTAAGCAGGATCGATTTAAAGTCGGCATTGAACGCATTGGAGTCCCATAGCGCGCCCTGCGGGTCGATGCCTTCGCAGGAAAAAATAAACAGATCGATCTCCAGCGATTTCAGTTGGGAAATCAGCGCCGGGTTCACGTAGCAGCCATATTTCCGCTGCAGAGTGCCGCCGGAGCAGGTGAGCGTGATTTGGTCGCGTTTGGCCAGCTCCTGGCAGATGGGCTGGCTGTTGGTAAAGACGTGCAGCGGGCGGTCCGGCAGCTGGCGGGCGAGATACCAGCAAGTGGAGCTGGCATCGAGGGCGATCACCATCCCTTCGTCAATCCAGGCCAGCGCTTCGCGGGCGATATCGGCTTTATGCGCGTAATGGCTTTTCAGCCGCATGTGAAAAGGGTCGCCGCTGTCCTGGCTGCGCTGATGGATCACTTTGGCCCGGCCGTGGTTGCGCAGCACTTTGCCCTGCGCCTGCAGCTCGCTCAGATCGCGGCGAATGGTTTCCCTGCTGACGTTGAGCTGTTTTGACAAGGTTTCGGTGGTCAGGCTGCTGTGGTTGATCAGGAGATCGACGATCGCCTGCTGGCGGGCTGCTTTCATTTATTCTCATCCCATCATTGATTGAGCGTCTGCATCAGGCAGACGCTCCGGCATGAGATTACGGCGTGACTCCTTTTTTTAAAAGGATATTTCCGTACTTAGCACGCTCTCCTGTGATAACGATCGCAAAGGCTTTTTGCGCCCGGTCGTAGAAGGCAAAGCGGTCAATCCGCACGATATCCGGGCAGGGGGCCTGCGCCGATAGCGCCTGCCGATAGCGCTGTTCCACCGTCGGGTCCAGCGCATCGCCTTCGACGGCGGCCATCATCACCAGCGGCGGCGCGTAGCTGTCTAACTCGAACAGCGGGATAATCGCCTGCAGCAGATCGCTGACCCGCAGGCCATCGGCGCGGATCACCTGTGGCCCCATGCTGTGCGCCGGGAAATGGGCATCGGAAAAAATGATTTCATCCCCATGGCCCATTTCGGCCAGCACTTTCAGCAGCTCCGGCGATATCAGCGGGGAAATGGTTTTGAGCATCTCAGGCTTCCTCTGTTAATTCAGGTTCAGTTTGCGGCCAAAAATAGCGGTAGCGGTACGCGACCTGCGCTCTGGCCTGTTCCGGCGAAGAGAACTCGCCCACGCCATACCAGCCAAACATCGCCGCGCCGGCCACCGTGGTTTCGGCATCATCGAGAACTTTGATCGGTATTCCAAGCCGGTCGGCCTTGATCTGGTTCCACAGCGCGTTGCGGCTGCCGCCGCCCACCAGCAGCAGCTCTTTCGCCCTGAAGCGGCCGATGTTTTCCAGGGTTTGCAGATGCTGCGCCAGCTGGTCGCTTAACCCCTCCAGCGCGGCGCGGTAAAAATGGCCGCGGGTGGTGTTGAGCGTGACGCCCTGCCAGCCGGCGTGCTGGCTGGCGAGCAGGTCGCACTGCATCCTGACGCCCTGGGCGCCGGGCGGGATCGCCTGCGCTTCGGCAATCAGCGTCTGCCACGGCGTGTCAGCGCTCCACAACAGCTTGCGCACCCATTCGAGCACGCCGGAGGCCAGCCACTGCATTCCCGGGTTATAGCGGCCCGGCTGGCTGTCCAGCTCGCAGGTGGAGCCGCTGTAGTCGCAGAGCAGCGAAGTGTCGACCTGGGCGCTGCGCACCATCAGGATCTCCCAGGTCCCGGAGGAGAGCACCGGCTCATCCTGCCCGGCGCCGGCGCCAAACAGAGCGAACTGGGTGTCATGCCCGGCCGAGATAACCGGGATCCCGACGGGAAGGCCCAGCAGCGCAGCGGCCTCCGGCAGCAGGGCGCCGATCGGCTGGCCTGCTTCAACCAGCCGCGGGAACAGGCGGCGCGGCAGGCCGGTCGCCTGCAGGATTGGCGCGCTGAAATCGCGCTGCCGGAGATCGAGCATCTGGCTGGTGCCCGCCATGGTGAGGTCGGTGGTGAACTCCCCGGTCAGCCGATGGTTGATCAGCGACGAAATAAACAGCCAGGCATGGGCCTGCGCCAGCAGCTGCGGGTGGCACTCTTTCAGCCAGATCAGCTTATACAGGGTGTTGAACGCAAACGCGCCGACGCCGGCAATCTGCTGCAGCTGGTGTGCTGGCATATACTGGCTGATATTCTCCATCACCGCCGCGGTGCGCGGGCATTTCCAACTGATGATCGGATACAGCAGGGCACCCTGCTCATCCACCAGCGCGCCATCGACGCCAAAGGTCGTGACGGTGATGCCGCGCACCGTGCAGGAGGCCAGCTGGTCATGGATCTGCCGACAGCAGTCGGCAAAGCGCTGCATAATGGCCTCCAGCGACCACTGGTGCCAGTCGCTGTTCTCCGCCGCGATGTCGCTGGCGTTCGCCGTTGCGGCGCGGGCGATAATGTTTCCCTGTCGGTCAACGGCCATCGCCCGCACGTTGGTGGCGCCGCAGTCGAGGACCAGGATAACGTCTTGCTTCATAGTGACTCCCGAAACAACATCGCCGGATGGCGCGGCGCTTATCCGGCCTACAGACCGCGCGCATCTGTAGGCCAGGTAAGCCTGCGCCACCGGGCGAAACCAACCTGTTAACGCTTATACAGCGGCCCGTAGTTCTGGCAGGCGCGGTAGTCCTGGCCCTCGATATTCATGCCATGCGCAGCCCAGGCGGAGGGGCGGTAGATTTTCGCCGCTTCCACGTTGTGCATGCAGACCGGAATGCGCAGCATGGCGGCGAGGGTAATGAAATCCGCGCCAACGTGGCCGATGGTCAGCACGCCGTGGTTGGCGCCCCAGTTAGCCATCACCGAGTACACATCGCTGAACGGACCCTTGCCGGTCAGGCGTGGGGCAAACCAGGTGGTGGGCCAGGTGGAGTTGGTGCGGGCGTCGAGCTGGTCGTGCATCGCTTTGGGCAGCGCCACGCTCCAGCCTTCGGCAATTTGCAGCACCGGCCCCAGACCTTTGATGATGTTCACCCGGGTCATGGTGAACGGCACGCCGCCTTCGGTCAGGAAGCGGGAAGAGAAGCCGCCGCCGCGGAAGTATTCGTGGATCGCCGGGCACCATTCGGTCGCCGCGAGGCAGGCATCCGCCTCGTTCTGTTCAATCTCCCAGTGAGGTTTCATCGTCGGGTTGCCCTGCGCGTCGCGTTGCTGGCAGGAGCCGTCCAGCGCCGCAGAGCCGGAGTTAATCAGGTGAATAATGCCGTGCTCCGCCCGCCCGGTGAGCGGCTGCCCGGTGACCCGCTCAACGGCGTCCGGCGACCAGTAGGTGCGCACGTCGGCAAACACCTGGGCGGTGCCGGTGAGCTGATGACCCATCAGCATGGCCACGCCGTTGAGGCTGTCGTTTTCGGTAGCGACGACAAATGGCTCGCGCACCCCGTTCCAGTCAAAAGAGCTGTTGAGCAGCGCTTCGGCGGTATCGCCATTGGGGTATTGATCGGTCCAGTGGCGCTGACCCTGGAAACCGGCGGCGATGGCGTTGTAGCCCAGCGACTCCTCCACCAGCCCTTTTTCCGCCAGTTTCGGGTTGCCCTGCATCATGTCGCGGATGCACATCGCCATCAGCAGGCTCTCTTTCAGCACCGCGCGGCTCTGTGTTTCATTGCGCTTATACTGCTCAGCGTTCTGATCTTCGCCGTAGCGGAAGTGTTTATCCGCCCACGCCAGCGCCATCTCCAGCTCGGTTTCATCATAGATTTTCTGATCGATTCGCCGGCGCAGCTCCGTCATGTCGACAGCCTGGACCTTCATGCCGAGCCAGGATTCAAAGAAATTGTGGTCGACGATGGAGCCGGCGATGCCCATTGAGACGCCGCCCAGCGACAGATAGCTTTTCCCTTTCATACTGGCGACGGCCAGGCCGGCGCGCGCGAAGCGCAACAGTTTTTCTTCGACATCCGCCGGGATCGAGGTGTCATCGGCATCCTGCACGTCATGTCCGTAGATGGAGAACGCCGGGATCCCTTTCTGGCTATGGGCCGCCAGCGCGGCGGCCAGATAGACCGCCCCCGGACGTTCGGTGCCGTTAAAGCCCCAGATGGCCTTCGGGCGCAGCGGATCCATGTCGATGGTTTCGCTGCCGTAGCACCAGCAGGGGGTGACGGTGATGGTGACGCCGACGTTCTGGCTGCTGAATTTCTCTTCACAGGCGGCCGACTCGGCCATGCCGGCGATGCAGGTATCGGCAATCACGCACTCCACCCGGGCGCCGCAGGCGTGGCGCAGTTTCTCGCTGATAAGCGCGGCGGTGGCTTTCGCCATGTTCATGGTTTGCGCTTCCAGCGACTCGCGGACCCCCATGCGACGACCATCGATTACCGGGCGGATACCGATCTTCGGTAAGCTGATTTTTTTCATTACAGATCCCTCAGGTTATGCGGATAACAGGTTTAGTTCGTCGCCGCTTGTGAACGGAAACGGGCAAAAATAAAGATGATGGCGAAGCACAGCGCCGGGACCAGTTCGGCGGTCGGGATATTGCCGGCGGCGTCGCTGACAAAGCCCATCACCGGGGTGACGATCCCGCCGCCGATAATGGTCATGACGATAAAGGACGAGCCATATTTGGTGTCCTGGCCCAGATGCTTAATCCCCAGCGAGAAGATGGTCGGGTACTGAATGGACATAAAGGCGCTGCACAGGGTCAGGGCCAGCAGACCGACGTGGCCGCCGCTGAAGGCGGAGAGCAAACAGAGCAGCATGGCGATAAACGCATAGATAGCGAGCACGTTATGCGGTGCAAAGCGGCGGATAAGCCAGGTGCCGGTAAAACGGCCAATAAAGAAGCAGACCATGGTGGCGGTCAGGTAGTTGGCGGCGAAACCGGCCGTCATGCCCGGGATCTCTTCGATAGCGTAGCGAATCAGGTAGCTCCAGCAGGCGGTTTGCGCGCCGACGTAGCAGAACTGGGCCAGCACCGCCCAGCGCCAGTGACGGATGCGCATCAGGCGCGTCAGCGAGGCGAGGAAGGTGCTCTGCGCGCTGTCGCTGTGGTCATCGCTCTGCAGGGAGGGGAAGCGGGTGCAGACGATCAGCAGGGCGACCAGCAGGACGATGGCCACGATAATCATATAGGGGGTTTGTACCGACAGGACCAGGCTGTGCTTCCAGGCGCTGAGCTGTTCTGGCGTCATTTTATCCAGCACATCCTGCGGCTGATGCGGGACGTTAGACAAAATAAGACTCTGGCCAAATACCACGGCAATAATGGCGCCAAATGAGTTAAAGGTCTGGGCCAGATTAAGGCGGAAGTGACCGCCGCTTTCCGGACCGAGAACGGTCACAAACGGGTTGGCCGCCGTTTCCAGGCAGCCAAGCCCGGCGGCGATAATAAATAATCCAATCAGGAATAAAGTGTAGTTCATCACTTCGGCGGCAGGCCAGAACAGCGCGGCGCCGCAGGCATATAAAAACAGACCCGTAAGAATGCCTGTTTTATAGCTAAATTTTTTCATCAGCATCCCGGCGGGGATGGGAATAATAAAATAGCCAAAATAAAAGGCCGACTGAATTAATCCGGCCTGGAAATTAGTCAGAGTAAAGGCCTGTTGAAATTGCGGTAATAAAATATCATTCAGATTATTAGCCACCGCCCACAGAAAAAAGAGGGAGCACAGCAGAGCAAAAGGAATAATGTAGCTCTTACTCTGCCCGCTCTCCATGGCGCGGTAACTTTGCGTTGGTATCGTTGTGTTTCCCATAGCGTCCTCATCAGTTCAGAAGCATTTACAACAGCATTCAGGGCGCAGTCTGGTGCTGCAGCAGACCGCAAAATTAAGTGAGCTCAGGTGACGCGCCGGTGAGTGAAATGAAAGTCACGGCGGAACTCATGACTTCATTTTCAAATAAAAACCGTCTGTTAATATGATGATGGTCACACTTAACGCGCTGTGGACCATTTTATGTGATAATTGTCACTTTAATTTTTCAAAAACGCTGACCGTTTGAGAAAATAAATTCACAAAACCACAACGCTAATGACCGAATGAATGTATATCGTGGAAAACGGGCAAATGTTACAAAGAAATAAAATGCCCGCTTGATGAAATATTATTAAGAACGGGCATTTTAAACACTCTCTTAACCGGCATAATTCCTTTATTTATGCTGGAATAATTGACGCGGCTCACAAAATATAGTCATGAAAATTCCCCTTCGATTATTCAGGTTGATGATGAAGACCATTATTCACCTTATCCCACGGTAGCCGACGATATTTCTGTTGCCCTGCCGTTGACGGATGATGAGTCACCACAAGAGGAACGCAATGGAAAGAAACAGACTGGCCCGGCAGATTATCGATACCTGCCTGGAAATGACCCGCCTGGGGTTAAATCAGGGGACCGCCGGCAATGTCAGCGTGCGCTATCAGGGAGGAATGTTGATCACCCCCACCGGTATCCCGTATGAAAAGCTGACGGAAGACAAGATCGTCTTTATTGATGCCGACGGCCAGCATGAGCAGGGAAAACTGCCCTCCAGCGAATGGCGTTTTCATCAGGCGGCCTACCAGACGCGGCCCGATGCCCAGGCGGTGGTCCACAATCACGCTGTCCATTGTACGGCGGTGTCGATCCTCAACCGGCCCATCCCGGCCATCCACTATATGATCGCCGCGGCCGGCGGGAATTCGATCCCCTGCGCGCCCTATGCCACCTTCGGCACCCGCGAGCTGTCTGAGCATGTCGCGGTAGCGCTGAAGCACCGCAAAGCCACGTTGCTGCAGCATCATGGCCTGATCGCCTGCGAGGCCAGCCTGGAGAAAGCGCTCTGGCTGGCGCATGAAGTGGAAGTCCTGGCCCAGCTCTACCTCAGCACCCTGGCGATTATCGACCCGGTACCGGTGCTGAATGACGAGGCGATCGCCATCGTGCTGGAGAAGTTCAAAACCTACGGATTACGTATTGAAGAGTGATGCCGCAACGCTAACAGGAGAGACGCGATGGCAAACCGAATGATCCTCAACGAAACGGCGTGGTTTGGCCGGGGGGCGATAAACGCATTAACCGATGAAGTAGCGCGGCGCGGCTATCGCAAAGCATTGATCGTCACCGACAGCACCCTCGCCCGCTGCGGCGTGGCGGCGAAAGTCACCGACAAACTGGATGCCGCCGGGCTGGCATGGGATATGTTCAGCGACGTGATCCCTAACCCGACCATTGCCGTGGTCCAGCAGGGGCTGCAGGCCTTTCAGCGCAGCGGGGCGGATTACCTGATCGCCATCGGCGGCGGTTCGCCGCAGGATACCTGTAAGGCGATCGGTATTATTCAGCGTAACCCGGAATTCGCCGATGTCCGTAGCCTCGAGGGGCTGTCGCCCACCCGTCAGCCCAGCGTGCCGATCTTCGCGGTGCCGACCACCGCGGGTACCGCGGCGGAGGTGACGATTAACTATGTCATCACCGATGAAGAACAGCGGCGTAAGTTCGTCTGCGTCGATCCGCATGATATCCCGCAGGTGGCCTTTATCGATGCCGATATGATGGACGCCATGCCGCCGGCGCTGAAGGCGGCCACCGGCGTGGACGCCATGACGCACGCTATCGAAGGATATCTCACCCGCGGCGCCTGGGCTTTGACCGATGCGCTGCACCTCAAGGCCATCGAGATCATTGCCGGGGCGCTGCGCGGCTCAGTTGCCGGGGACGCCGGCGCGGGCGAAGCCATGGCGCTGGGCCAGTACGTCGCGGGGATGGGATTTTCCAACGTCGGACTCGGGCTGGTGCACGGCATGGCGCATCCGCTCGGCGCTTTTTACAACACGCCCCACGGCGTGGCGAATGCCATCCTTTTGCCGCACGTGATGCGCTTTAATGCTGAGGCGACGGGGGAAAAATATCGCGATATCGCCCGGGCGATGGGCGTCAGGGTGGAAGCGTTAAGCCTGACAGCTGCACGCGAGGCGGCAGTGGAGGCGGTCTACGAGCTAAACCGCGATGTCGGTATTCCCGGCCATCTGCGCGAGGTGGGCGTCAGGAAAGAGGATATTCCGGCGCTGGCGCAGGCGGCGCTGGAGGATGTGTGTACCGGCGGTAACCCGCGTGAGGCGAGCCTGGCCGATATCGTCGGGTTATATCAGGCGGCCTGGTGATTGCCTGGCCCGGGTAAAGCAGGCAGTGCCGGAGGCAGTTACCCTGCACCGGCGCACCTCTTAACGATAGTTAGCGCGTCAGCCGCAGCTGCTGCAGATTGCCGTCCAGCTGGAGGTCGGTCTGCAGGCGGGCCACTTCCCGGCAGGTGAAAGCCATCTCCTGATGCGCGGCCAGTTTTTTACGCCACTTCTCCGGCACCTCGGCCAGACGGGCGTACAGCCCCTCCAGGTCCTGAAACTCGTTCAACAGCTGGGCGGCGCTTTTGGGGCCAATGCCCGCCACGCCCGGTACTTTCGAGCTGCTGATCCCCGCCAGCCCCCAGTAATCCGCCAGTTGCTCCGGAGTGACACCGAACTCGCTGGCGATAAAGGGCGCATCCAGCCAGCGCTTCTGAAAGTAGTCGCGGATGCGGATGGTGGGCGACAGCAGCTGACAGTAGCCTTTGTCGGTGGAGACAATGGTGGCCTGATGGCCCGCCTGGGCCACCTTTACCGCCAGGGTGGCGGCGAGGTCGTCCGCTTCGCTGCCCGGCAAGGCCCAGCAGCGGATCCCCCGCTGTTCGAAGGCCGCCCGCAGCGCTGGCATCTCGGCCACCAGCGTCTCCGGCATCGGCGCGCGGCCGGCTTTGTACTCTGGCAGGCGCTGGTGGCGCCAGCCGTGGGCGCGATCCTCATCATCGAACACCGCCACCGCGTGGGTGGGCTGACTGTGGACGATCAGCTGCTCTAGCGCATGCAGGCAGGTATCGACGCAGGGCGAACCCTGCACCGCATGGATGCGGCGGATCAGATTTAACGCGTCGACGATTAACAGATGAACAGCCACAGATACCCCCTTATTCTCAGCGTCTTTAGGGTAACATCGCCATCAGATCGAGGCTATCTGCGCCTGAACAATCAGGAAGATAACGCGCAAATTTCGCTAACTGACCGCCATCAGCGGGCTGATGACGCCCGGCGCGGGTTCGCCGTACCACACCGCTTCGCGCACCGGGACCGGTTTGGCGATAAGCCCGAGGGCGTAAAAGCGATCGGCGATGGTCTGCTGGGCGCGGATCACCGACAGATCCATCGGCCGCGGGCGATGGCTGCGGCGGGCGAGGGCCATGCTCAGCGACCGGGCGTCAATCCCCAGCTCTGCCGAGAGTAAGCGGGCCGCTTCGCCACGATGCGAGTCGATAAACTGCCCGGTGTGGGTCAGCTCCGTCAACAGACGGCGCATGATATCGCCATGCTGAGCGAGGTAGTCCCGTCGCGAAAGATAAAACTGATGGTTGTTGACTCGTCCTTCGCCGCTGGCGACCACCCGCAGCTCGCCGGTGTGTTCGGCGTCGCTGAGCAGCGGGTCCCACATCATCCAGGCGTCAACCGCCAGGTAGTCGCTGGCGGTCAGCGGGTATTTCGGCGGGGTATACACCACCCGCACGTCGTTCAGCCCCAGCCCGGCGTCTTCGAGGATCTGCAGCAGCAGCCAGTGGACATTCGACCCCTTATTGAGGGCGATGCGTTTGCCGCGCAGATCGCTGAGCTGGCGAATGTCGCTCTCCTGCGGGACGACCATCGCCACGCTGCGCGGCGCCGGCGGCTCCCATGCGACGTACATCAGTTCGCTATTGCTGGCCTGGGCAAACACCGGCGGCGCTTCCCCGGTGGTGCCGAAGTCGATCTCGTTGCAGGCGAGGGCGTGGAGGAGCTGCGGTCCGGCAGGAAACTCACTCCACAGCACGTTGACGCCGAGGCTGGCGAAGGCGGTTTCCAGACTCTGACGGGCTTTCAGGATCCCGAGGCTGCCGAAGCGCTGGTAGCCAATGCGCAGTTCGCGATCGGCCCCGGCTGCGTTGGCGAACGCCCGCGGCGGCGCAGGCGGGCGGCGGCGGCTTTTGATCAGCCCGAGGTTAGCGAGCTGGGTGCGCAAGGTATGCCGGCTGATCCCCAACAGCGCGGCCGCCTGGCTCTGGTTATCGTCGCAATGCGCCATGGCGTGGCGAATCAGGGCGCTGGTCACTCGCTGCCACAGCGGCTCGCCGGGAAGCGCCAGCTGGTGGCGAATAAAGTCGTCCAGTTCATGATCGCTCGCCGGCGCCGGGGCGTCGTTGAGCGTCGCCAGGCGCAGCTGGGCAGGACTGATCTCCTCTTCTTTACTGAGCAGCACCGCGTTGTGCAGGGTGTTTTCCAGCTCGCGAATATTGCCCGGCCACGAATAGTCCATCAGCCGGGCCAGTGATTCCGGCGCCAGACGCAGGGTTGGCCGCCCGAGGCGCCGGGCGTAGAGTGATAAAAAGTGGTGTGCCAGCAGCGGGATATCCTGCCGACGCTGGCGCAGCGGCGGCAGCGGCACCACCGCGATATTCAGTCGATAGTAGAGATCCTCGCGAAAGCGGCGCTCGCGGATCGCCTGGGCCAGGTCGACGTGGGTGGCGGCAATCACCCGGACATTCACTTTAATCGCTTTGCGTGAGCCGACGCGGGTAATTTCACGCTCCTGCAGCACTCGCAGCAGCTTGACCTGCAGCGGCAGGCTTAATTCGCCGATCTCGTCCAACAGCAGCGTCCCCCCTTCCGCGGCTTCAAACCAGCCGGGCTGTCCCTGCTGCGCGCCGGTGAAGGCGCCTTTCTCATGGCCGAACAGTTCGGCTTCGGCGAGGCTCTCGGTCAGCGCGCCGCAGTTAACGGCCAGAAACGGCTGCTGGCGACGGGCGCTGTGATGATGGAGATAGCGGGCCACCACCTCCTTGCCGGTGCCGGTTTCGCCCACGATCAGCACGGTCGCCTCCGTTGGCGCGAGCTTGTCCAGCAGGCTCTGGAAGGCCTTCGACGCCGGGTCGATCAGCGCGGGAGCGGTGGAAGGGGATTCTGGGTTCAGCATAGCGGGCCTCCGATCGTTGACGCTCTGAACTTATCCTGCGGCGGCCGCAGAAACCAGAGGGGGAAGGCCCGCGGCTGTTGCAAATGCGCCAGCGGATGCGCGGCGGCTGCGCGATTTGCAACAGCGCGGCGCGGAGAAGCCGTTTTCAGTGCATTGATTTTAAAAGATTAATTTTTTATTCACCATTGGCATGATTATCGCTAACACTCATATAACCAAATTAAAACATCTCTTCGATAAATATCGGATATGGTTATATAGGAAATAGATAATGACGCAGCAAGCTCCCGACAAGATCAATGTCTTCTGGTTCTTACCTACCCATGGCGATGGCCGTTATCTGGGTACCACCGAGGGTGGACGCCCGGTCGATTTACCTTATCTGCAGCAGGTGGCGTTGGCGGCCGACAGTCTGGGCTACTACGGCGTGCTGATCCCCACCGGTAAAAGCTGTGAAGATTCGTGGCTGGTGGCCTCGGCGCTGGCGCCGTTGACCCGCCGTCTGCGCTATCTGGTGGCGGTCAGGCCGGGCCTGCAGCCGCCAACCCTGGCGGCGCGGATGGCGGCCACCCTCGACCGTTTATCGGAAGGTCGGCTGCTGATCAACGTCGTTACCGGCGGCGACCCGGTGGAAAACAAAGGCGACGGTATCTTCCTCAGCCACAGCGAGCGCTATCAGGTGACCCGCGAATTTCTTGATGTTTACACCCGCCTGCTGCGCGGGGAAAAAGTGGACTATCACGGCGAGCATATTCACGTGGAAGGCGCTGAAGTGCTGTTCCCGCCGGTACAGGAGAATGGCCCGCCGCTCTATTTCGGCGGCTCTTCTGATGCGGCCATTGATGTGGCGGCCGAGCAGATCGACAGCTATCTGACGTGGGGCGAACCCCCGGAACTGGTGGCGGAGAAGCTGGCGGTGGTGCGCGAGCGCGCCGCGGCCCGCGGACGCACCCTGCAGTACGGCATTCGTCTGCACGTCATTGTGCGCGAAACGGAAGAAGAGGCATGGGCCGCCGCCGACCGGCTGATCGCCCATCTTGACGACGATACCATTGCCCAGGCGCAAAAGATCTTCGCCCGCATGGACTCGGCCGGCCAGGCGCGGATGAGCGCCCTGCATCAGGGGTCGCGCGATAATCTGCGCATTGCGCCCAATCTGTGGGCCGGCGTCGGACTGGTGCGCGGCGGCGCGGGTACCGCGCTGGTAGGTAATCCGCAGCAGGTAGCGGAACGCATCCGCGAATATCAGGCGCTCGGCATCAGCAACTTTATCTTCTCCGGCTACCCACATCTGGAAGAAGCGCACCGCCTTGCTGAGCTGGTGATGCCTCTGTTGCCGCTGGAAAACGCGGCCTCGTCGAAGGCGCGTAGCGTGAACACCGGTCCGTTTGGCGAAACCATCGGCGGCGATAAGCGCCCGGTGCGCCAGGTCAGCGCCAGTTGATGGCCCGGAGCGCGACCATGAGACAGCATACCGGAGGAGGGCAGCGATGAGTGCAGAACCGCATATCGTGATTATCGGCGGCGGCTTTAGCGGCGCGGCGGTGGCGATTGAGCTGCTGCGCCTGGCGCCGAACGGGGTGCGCGTGACGCTGCTGGAGCCGCGCCAGTCCCCCGGGGCCGGGGTGGCCTACTCCACTGCGGAGCCGACGCACCGGATTAACGTCCCGGCCGCTCGCATGCAGCTGGCCGGCGACGAAGAGGGCGCCTTCGATCATTGGTACCGCCATCAGCCTGCCTTTGCCGTCGATGTGCAGGCGCTGCGCCCGGACGGTTCCGTCTACCCTCAGCGCGGCCAGTTTGGTCGCTATGTGGCGCAGCGTTTTGCCGACGCCGTGGCGTCCAGCGGCGGACGGCTTCGCCACCTGCGCGATCGGGCGCTCGCTTTTCACCAGGGGACGGTGACCACCGACGGCGGCCTGCAGCTTAAGGCCGATCTGCTGGTGCTGGCGATCAGTCATCCACCGCCTTCGCTGCCGCCGCAGGCCGAAGCCTGGCGTCATCATCCGGCGCTGATTGCCAACCCGTGGCAGCCCGGCGCGCTCGATGCCATCGCCCCGCACGCCCGGGTGGCGGTGATGGGCACCGGATTAACCATGGCCGATACGGTCGCGACGCTGGACCGGCTGGGCCACCGCGGCAGTATCGTCGCCTTTTCGCGCCACGGCCTGCTGTCGCGCGGCAACCTTAGCGGCGCAGGGACAACCTGGCCCGGCGACTATCAGCAGGGTAACCTGCGTCAGCGCCTGCGTCAGATCCGCCTCGACGTCGCGTATGCGGCGCAGCAGGGCCTGAGCTGGCAGGTGGTGCTGGATGCGGTTCGTCAGCAGGGGCAGCGGATCTGGCAGGCGCTCAGCGTCGCCGATCGCCAGCGTTTTCTGCGCCATCTGCGCCATTACTGGGATGTCCACCGCTACCGCGTGGCGCCGCAGGTCGCCGAGGTGCTGGAGGCGCGCCAGCGCACGGGCAGTCTGCAGGTGCAGGCGGCCAGGCTACTGTCGATAAGCGGTGAAGGCGAAACGCTGCGACTGACGCTGGCGCGGCGCGGCGGCGGCGTGCAGACGCTGAGCGTCGATCACCTGATCCTGACCACCGGACCCGCACACCGCGCCCTGACCGACAGCCAGCCATTTTTACAGGACCTCGCCCGCCGCGGCCTGATTCGCGCCGATGCCCTCGGCATGGGCCTGGAGGTGGACAGCCGTTCCCGGGCAGTGGCTGAGCCGCACGTTGAGGCGCTGCCGGTGCTGGTGGCCGGTCCGGCCGCCCGCGGGCGTTTTGGCGAACTGATGGGCCTGCCGCAGGTAGCCGACCATGCCGCTGACGTGGCGGCGCAAGCGTTACTCACGCTCGGGATCCCGCAGGACTCCCGATGTCCTGCGTACTGAATACCTCCCTTTATTTTCCCTGATTCATTTTGACGCGTGCGCCCTGGCGACGGGCCGCGCTATGGAGATTGCTATGTCATCACAACGTGAAATTCGTCTTAACGCTTTCGATATGAACTGCGTCGGCCATCAGTCGCCGGGCCTGTGGGCGCATCCCCGGGATCGCTCCTGGCAGTATAAAGATCTGGAGTACTGGGTGGATCTGGCGCGGCTGCTCGAGCGCGGCAAGTTCGACGGGCTGTTTATCGCCGACGTGCTGGGGATCTATGACGTACTGAACGGCAGCGGCGACGCGGCGATCCGCCAGGCGACGCAGGTTCCTGTCAACGATCCGCTGGCACTGATCACCCCGATGGCGCTGGTGACGGAGCATCTGGGCTTCGGCCTGACCGCCTCGCTGTCGTTTGAGCATCCTTACCCCTTCGCTCGTCGTCTGTCGACGCTCGATCATCTGACCAAAGGGCGGGTGGGCTGGAATATCGTCACCTCCTATCTGGAGAGCGGGGCGCGCAATATCGGCCAGCAGACTCAGACCGACCATGACACCCGCTATGACTATGCCGATGAGTATTTGCAGGTGATCTACAAACTGCTGGAGGGAAGCTGGGAGGATGGGGCGGTGCTGCGCGACAGAGAGCGGAAGATCTTCAGCGATCCGCGGAAAATCCATCCCATTAACCATCAGGGACAGTTCTTTTCCGTGCCGGGGATCCACCTCTGCGAGCCATCCCCGCAGCGCACGCCGGTGCTGTATCAGGCGGGGGCGTCCAGCCGCGGCAAACAGTTCGCCGCCGGCCATGCCGAATGCGTCTTCGTCGCAGCGCCGTCGAAGGTGCTGCTGAAGAAGACGGTGGCGGATATTCGCCGCCGGGCAGCTGAAGCGGGGCGAGATCCGCACAGCATCCTGATCTTCAACCTGCAGACGGTGATTGTCGGCGACACCGACCGCGAGGCGCAGGCGAAGTGGCAGGAATATAAGCAGTACGTCAGCTATGAAGGCGCGCTGGCGCTGCTCTCCGGCTGGACGGGGATCGATTTCGGCCAGTATCAGCCGGATCAGGTGCTGAAGTATCTGCACACCAACGCCATTCAGTCGGCGGTGGAGGCCTTTTCGACCGCTGATCCGAACCGCCAGTGGACGGTGCAGGCCCTGGCCGATTGGGCGGGGATCGGCGGCTTCGGTCCGCTGGTGGTTGGCAGCGCGCAAACCGTGGCGGACGAACTGCAGTCCTGGGTCGAAGAGACGGACGTCGATGGCTTTAACCTCGCCTATGCCGTCACTCACGAAACCTTCCGCGACGTCGTCGAGCTGCTGGTGCCTGAGCTGCAAAAGCGCGGCGTCTTTAAGCAGGAGTACCGCGAGGGGACCCTGCGCGAAAAACTGTTCGGCGGCGGCCCGCGTCTGGCCGCGCCTCACCCGGGCGCCAGCTACCGCCGCGATGCGCGCACGGCGGCATCGGTAGAGGAGAAGGTGACATGATCGCTATTGATGACCTGCATAAAAGTTACCGCACGGCGGATGGCCGGCTCAGCGCGGTGCTGAAAGGGCTGTCGCTGCAGGTGCCTGAGCGCTCCATCACCGCGGTGGTGGGGCCGAGCGGCGCCGGTAAATCAACCCTGGCGCGCTGCATCAGCCTGCTGGAGCAACCGGACAGCGGCAGCATTCGTATCAATGGCCAGGATCTGTCGGCGCTGTCCGGCGAGGCGCTGCGCCGGGAACGGCGGGCGATTGGCACCGTTTTCCAGTCTTCGGCGCTGTTGAGCCGCAGGACCGCCTGGGAGAATGTCGCCCTGCCGCTGGCGTGGCTGGGTGTGGTGGAGCGCGATATCAAGGCGCGGGTTGGCGAGCTGCTGGAGAGCGTCGGCCTGAGCCACAAAGCGGATGCTTGGCCGGCCCAGCTCTCAGGCGGCCAGCGCCAGCGGATCGGCATTGCCCGCGCGCTGGCGCTGCGCCCGTCCGTTCTGCTGGCGGATGAAGCCACCTCCGGCCTCGATCCTCAGGCCACGGCCTCGGTGCTGGCTCTGCTCAAGCGGCTGCGTGATGAGTACCAGCTGGCGATCGTCCTGATCACCCATGAAATGGACGCAGTGCGCACGGCGGCGGATGCGGTGGCGGAGATCCGCGACGGGACGATCGTCCAGTACGGGCGGATCGAAGATCTGCTGGCGCGTCCCGATTCTCTGCTCGGCCAGCAGCTGTTGCCGCTGACGCCGGCGGCAGCGGCCCACAGCGATCTGCTGCTGCGTCTGAGCTACCGCTGGGATGTGCCGGTGGCCACCGACTGGATCAGCCGCCTGAGCCAGCAGTGGGCGCTGCAGATCGATCTCCTTGGCGGTCACGTCGAGGTGATTAATGGTCGGCTGGCCGGTCGCCTGCAGGCCGGAGTGCGCTTTCAGGGCGAACGCCTGTCGCCCGCGCGACTGCAGGGCCTGCTGGCGCAGCTCGGCATAACGGCGGAGATCCTCGACAGCGCGCCGTTGCTCAGGGAGGTGGTATGAAACCGACAGTCATCAGCCAGGATACCCCCTGGGGCGAAATCCCTTCGCTGCTGCTCCCCGCCTATGGCGAAACCTGGCTGATGGTGGCCATTGTGATGCTGTTTGTCGTCACGCTGGGGGGGCTGGTGGGGGTGGTGTTGTTTAACGCCTCGCCGCGGGGCTTATTTCCGCACGCGCTGCTGTACCGGCTGCTGAACTGGGTGGTCAATATGGGACGTTCGCTGCCGTTTCTGGTGCTGATGGCCGCCATTATCCCGTTCACATACTGGCTGACCGGCACCACGATTGGCATCCCCGCCGCGGTGGTGCCGATGATCGCCGCCGGCGTCCCGTTCTTTGGCCGTCTGGTGGAGAACGCGCTGCGCGAGTTGCCGGCGGAGGTCACCGCGGTGGGGGTCGTCTGCGGCGGGTCGCGCTGGCAAATCATTGCCAGCGCACAGCTCAGTGAAGCCTTGCCCGCGCTGGTGGCGGCGGTGACGCTAAACCTGGTCTCGATGATTGAGTATTCGGCTATCGCCGGGACCATCGGCGCCGGCGGCATCGGCTACCTGGCCGTGGTGTACGGCTATCAGCGCTTCGACAACCACATCATGATCGCGACGATTGTTGCCCTGATCGCCACGATCCAGTTGATTCAATTTTTGGGTGACCGTCTGGTCTACCGTTTACGCCACACGCAGGGGAACCTTGTATGACAACAGAGCAATTTGAGTTACGTAAAGCGCGGCGCTGGCCCTGGCTGGCGGCGCTGGCGGTGATAATCCTGCTCGCCATCGCCTTCTGGTGGTGGCGGGGACATACCCAAAGCCAGCAGGTGGTCTTCGGCAGCACGTTAAAAATTCACTACGAGCCGGCGATGGCCGGCGAGCAGCGGATCATTGAGTATATTAATCAGCATATTGCGCCCGATTACGGTCTGAAACTGGAGGCGGTGGGGGTGCAGGATCCGGTCCAGGCTGACCGCGCGGTAGCGGAAGGACAGTATGCCGGGACGATCTATCAGCATCAGTGGTGGCTTAAACAGGTGGTGGACGCTAACGGCTTTGCGCTGTCGACCACGGTGCCGGTGTTCCAGTGGGCGTTTGGCATCTATTCCGACCGCTACTCGTCGGTACAGGCGTTGCCCAACGGCGCGACCATTGTCGTGCCTGACGATGGCGCCAATCAGGGGCAGGCCCTTTGGCTGCTCCAGCGCATTGGGTTGATCTCGCTCGACCCGGCGGTGGAGCCGCGTACGGCGAAGCTGAAAAATATTGTCGGTAACCCGCATCAGTTTGTCTTTAAAGAGCTGGATCTGCTGACCATGCCGCGGGCGTTAAATTCGGTGGATGCCGCCATCGGCTATGTCTCGCAATTTGACGCCGGGAAAGTGCCGCGTGAGAAAGGCATATTATTCCCGCCGGCGCCGCGCACCTTTGCTTCGCAATTAGTGATTGGTACACCGTATTTATCGCAGGAAAATATCGTCAAATTAAAACAGGCTTTTTCTGACCCGCGGATCCAGACGTGGTTACAAACCACCGATGACCCGCTGGTAAAAGACGTATTAGTTCCAGTGTCCGCGGAATAAGCGTCCTGCACGACGTCTATTTTCGTTGTTATTTATTTCCCTTGAGGATGCGCGAAAGCGCGTCCTTTTTGTGCTGGTAATATTTATTAACTTATTGATTATATTGATTTTTATAGAATGATTTGTTGTTTTGATTCTCGTCGCGCGCGGTCTATAACCGCTGATGACCTGCACAAAATAATAAGGTGAAAAAATGAGTACATTACCAGTGGATAATCCCGGTATCGCTTCGGTACCGGTCAGTAGCGTCGGGGATGTGGCGCGGCTAATTAATTCCGGCAAGGAACAAGCGAAATATGCGCGGATGATTGTCTTCCTCGCGCTGGGGGGCGTTTTTCTCGACGCATATGACTTAACCACGCTCTCCTACGGTATTGATGACGTTGTACGTGAATTTCAGCTCTCACCGCTGCTGACCGGCCTGGTGACTTCGTCCATTATGGTCGGGACTATCGTCGGCAATATTATCGGCGGCTGGCTGACCGATAAATATGGTCGCTATTCGGTTTTTATGGCCGATATGTTCTTTTTCGTGATTTCGGCTATCGCCGCCGGGCTGGCGCCGAACGTCTGGGTGTTGATTGGCGCCCGCTTCCTGATGGGCATCGGCGTTGGCATCGACCTGCCGGTAGCGATGTCCTATCTGGCCGAGTTTTCCCGCTTTGCCGGCAAAGGCAACAAAGCGGCTCGCCTCGCGGCGTGGTGCCCGATGTGGTACGCCGCCTCAACCGTCTGCTTTCTCATTATCTTCGGCCTCTATTTCCTGCTGCCGCAGGAGCATCTTGACTGGCTGTGGCGCGCCTCCCTGCTGTTCGGCGCCGTGCCGGCACTGCTGATTATTGCCGTCCGCAGTCGATTTATGAATGAATCCCCGCTGTGGGCGGCGAACCAGGGCGATCTGACCTCTGCAGTGCGTATTTTACGCGACTCCTGGGGGATCCATGCCCATGAGGTCCCGGCGGCGAAGCCCGCGCCAGCGCCGAAAGTGAGCTTCCGCGTGCTGTTCGAAAAACCCTACCGCGAGCGGACTATCGTCGCCGGGGTGATGAATATCTGTATCTCCTTCGAGTACACGGCGATTGCCTTTTTCCTGCCGTCAATTCTTGCCCAGTTCCTCGGGGCTGGCGTCTTCGAAACTATTTCGGCATCGCTGGGGCTGAACGCCCTGTTTGCTTTTACCGGCGGGCTGCTCGGTATGCATCTGGCGTGGAAATATCCTTCGCGTCATGTGGCGATAGCCGGCTTCGCCCTGCAGTTTGTGGCGCTGATTGTGCTGGCGATGGTGGGGCAACCGCACGCGACGGCAGGTATCGTGCTGGCTATCGCGATGCTGGGGCTGTGGCTGTTCGCCGAAGGGTTTGGCCCGGGGGCGCAGCTGATGATCTACCCGGCGCTCTCCTATCCTACTGCCATTCGCGCCACTGGGGTCGGTTTCAGCCGGGCGCTCTCCGGGATCGGCAGCGCGCTGGCGTTGTTTATTCTGCCGCTGCTGCAGGCCTCCCTCGGCACGCAGATGTTCTGGGTGGTCTCGCTTGCCGCCATTATTCCCATTTTCTTCCTGCTGGCGGTCCGTCATGAACCGACGCGAGAAGATATCGACGCACTCCATGAATAAGGAACTGACAATGACCCTGCTCTCCACTGGCACCGATTATGACGCGCTGGCGGCCGCCTTCCGCCCGATATTCACCCGTATCGCCCAGGGCGCTGCGGAGCGCGAACAGCAGCGCATTCTGCCCGATGAGCCGATCCGCTGGCTGAAAGAAGCGGGCTTCGGCACGCTGCGTATCCCGCGCGAGAAGGGCGGCTGGGGCGCTTCGCTGCCGCAGCTCAGCGCGCTGCTGATCGAGCTGGCGCAAGCGGACTCTAACCTGCCGCAGGCCCTGCGCGCGCACTTTGCCTTTGTGGAAGATCAGCTGAATCAGCCGGATTCCGCCGGGCGCGACCGCTGGTTTCGTCGCTTCCTCGACGGTGAGCTGGTGGGCAGCGGCTGGACCGAGATCGGCGCGGTTAAGCTGGGAGAGGTGAACACCAGAGTGACGCCGACAGAGGGCGGCTGGCGACTCGACGGCGAGAAGTTTTACAGCACCGGCGCGCTGTACGCCGACTGGATCGATGTGTTTGCCCGGCGCAGTGATACCGCCGGCGATGTGATAGCCCTGGTCAGTACCCAGCAGACCGGCGTGGCGCGGGAAGATGACTGGGATGGCTTTGGCCAGCGGTTGACCGGCAGCGGAACCACCCGCTTTACCGGCGCTCGGGTGGAAACCGAACATGTCTATGATTTTGCCCAGCGCTTTCGCTATCAGACCGCCTTCTACCAGCATGTGCTGCTGGCGACCCTCGCGGGCATTGGCCTGGCGGTTGAGCGGGATGCCGCGCAGGGCGTCAAACATCGCTCCCGGATGTACAGCCACGGCAACGCCGCCGTGCCGCGCGATGACGCTCAGGTTCTGCAGGTCGTTGGGCAGATCAGCAGCTGGGCATGGGCGACCCGGGCCGCGGTCCTGCAGGCCGCGGAATCGCTGCAGCAGGCCTATGTGGCGCACGTCAGCGACGACGAAGCATTGATTGCCCGGCGTAACCAGCTGGCGGAAGTGGAAGCGGCGCAGGCGCAGGTGATCGCCAGCGACTGGATCCCGCGGGCGGCGACGGAGCTGTTTAATGCCCTCGGGGCGTCGGATACGCGAACTCGCCTTGCGCTGGATCGCCACTGGCGCAATGCGCGGACGGTCGCCTCGCATAATCCGGTGATTTATAAGGCACGTAATATCGGTAACTGGCTGGTGAACGGTGAAGCGCCCACCTTTATCTGGCAGATAGGCAATGGTGAGAAAACGGCGGGGTAAGCCTGTCGGCGACGGGAGGCGCAGTGCTTCCCGTCGTCAGGAAAATCAAGGTTTATCCAGCGACCAGGTGGCGCTGCGCACGTCGACTTTCACCGGCAGCAGGCCGATGCGCGTAAAGGTATCCGCCAGCGCCTGCTGTTCGTTATACACCGCCGGGGTCATGCGTTCGGCACCGTAGGGCAGGCGGGCCAGGGTCTTCAGCCAGATGGCTTTATCCAGTCCGGTTGAGGTCGACAGCAGCCCGGCGGCCTCGTCCTGATGGCTGTTCGCCCACGCGCTGAGTTTACCCAGCTCATCCACCACCTGCTTTGCTGTCTCCGGGTAGGTATCTGCAAACTTGCGGCTGGCGAGATAGAAGGTGTAGTGAGGCACCAGCCCCTCGGCATTGCGGATCTGTCGGGCTTTCGTGTTGGTTTCCACTTCTGCGAGGAACGGATCCCAGATCACCCACGCATCAATCGCCCCGCGCTGGAAAGCGGCGCGGGCATCCGCCGGCGGCAGATAGACCGGGGTGATGTCTTTATAGCTGAGGCCCGCTTTTTCCAGTGCGGCAACCAGCAGGTAGTTGACGTCAGACCCCTTGTTCAACCCCACGCGCTTGCCCTTCAGGTCGGCCACGCTGTGGATTGCCGACTGTTCAGGCACCACAATCGCTTCCGTTTTCGGGTTAGCGGGGGAATGGGCAAGGTAGACCAGATCGGCTTGCGCCGCCTGGGCAAAGGCCGGAGGCGCATCGCCGGTCGCGGCCAGATCGATACTACCGACGTTCAGCCCCTCCAGCATTTGCGGTCCGGCGGGGAATTCGACCCAGCGTACGGCAATACCCTGTTTTTTCAGGCTCTCATCCAGCGTGCCGCGATACTTCAGCAGCGCGAAGATATTCGCCTTTTGATAGCCGATGTTGACGGTTTCCGGCGCTTTGGCCAGCGCGGAGGTAGAGAGGGCGGCGAGGACCAGCAGCCAGGCGGGGCGGAATCGGTTGGACATTGTCTGTTCTCCTTAGCGGTTTTGCGTAAGGTAACAAACAGCGCTTATAACCATTAAATAACTAAAATTTTATTGATATAACAAAAAGAGTTATTCAGGACGATGACCCGACACGTCGACGCGTGCCGGGTCTGAGGATTAATCGCAGGCGACGATCTTCATCGCCAGGCCACCGCGAGAGGTTTCCCGGTACTTGGCGTTCATGTCTTTACCGGTTTCGTACATGGTCTCGATCACTTTATCGAGGCAGACGCGCGGCTCGCTGGTTCGGCGCAGCGCCATTCGCGCGGCGTTGACCGCTTTCACGGCGGCGATAGCGTTGCGTTCGATACACGGTACCTGCACCTGGCCGGCAACCGGGTCGCAGGTCAGGCCGAGGTTATGCTCCATGGCGATCTCTGCCGCGATGCACACCTGACCCGGACTACCGCCCAGCAGTTCCGCCAGACCGGCCGCCGCCATCGAGCAGGCGACGCCCACTTCACCCTGACAGCCGACTTCGGCGCCGGAGATTGACGCGTTCATCTTATACAGCGAACCAATCGCGCTGGCGACCAGCATATAGCGGGCCAGAGAGTTGCTGTTCACCTTGCGGATAAACTTGTCATAGTAGGCCAGCACCGCCGGCACGATACCGCAGGCGCCGTTGGTTGGCGCGGTAACGACCCGGCCACCGGCGGCGTTCTCTTCGTTCACCGCCAGGGCGAACATATTGATCCAGTCGACCACCGCCATCGGATCGCTGTTGGTGGTGTCCTGACTCACCAGCATGCGGCGCAGCGCGGCGGCCCGGCGCGGCACGCGCAGTTTGCCCGGCAGAACGCCTTCGGTGGTGATGCCGCGTTCGATACCGGCGCTCATCACTTCCCATACCGCGGCAAAGTGTTGCTCCAGCGCTTCTTTGCTGTGCAGCGCCAGTTCGTTCTGCATCATCAGCCCAGAGAGCGACAGCCCGGTTTCACGGCAGTGACGCTGCAGGTCGGCGGCGTTTTTATAAGGGTAAGGAACCGCACCCGGCGCATCGGCGATCTGGCCGAAGTGCGCTTCGTCGACGATAAAGCCGCCGCCGATAGAGTAATACGTCTGGCTGTAGATCACCTTGTCACCGGCCAGGGCGGTAATGCGCATGCCGTTCTCATGCAGCGACAGGTTGTCGGCATGGAAATTCATGCACTGATCGACCGGGAAGTCCACTTCGTGCTGACCGTTGGCCAGCATCAGGCGGCCATGGGTGTTAACGTCCTGAATAAAGCCCGGAATGGCGTCGATGTCGACGGTGTCCGGCAGGTTGCCGGCGAGTCCCATGATAATCGCGATGTCGGTATGGTGGCCTTTACCGGTCAGGGAGAGGGAGCCATAGACGTCGACGACGACTTTGCTGACGTCGGCCAGCAGGCCGCGTGCGATCAGATCGTCAGTGAATTGTTTGCCCGCTTTCATCGGTCCAACGGTATGGGAGCTGGAAGGGCCAATGCCGATTTTAAAGATATCGAATACGCTGATCATATGTATTCCCGTGCTGTCGGAAAGCGCGCCGCCGTTAAGCGGCGCGGGGGGAGGTATTGACTGAATTAGCTGAACAGCGAGTAGAAGATCGCGGAGATGGCAATCAGACCCATAATCACCACGAAGACGTTGCTGATATGGCCGCTGTATTTACGCATCGCCGGCACTTTCTGAATCGCGTACATCGGCATCAGGAACAGGATCATCGCGATAATCGGGCCGCCAAGGGTCTCGATCATCCCGAGGATGCTCGGGTTCAGCGTCGCCACAATCCAGGTGGTCACCAGCATGAACAGCGCGGTCAGCTTGTTCAGTTTGTTGACTTCGATAGATTTGCCTTTACTGCGCAGGGATTTAATCACCATGCCGTTAAAGCCTTCGCGGGCGCCCAGATAGTGGCCGAGGAAGGATTTGGTGATGGCGATCATCGCGATGATCGGTGCCATCCAGGCGATAACCGGCGCGTTAAAGTGGTTTGCCAGGTAAGACAGAATCGAGATGTTCTGCTCTTTCGCCGCCGCCAGGTCCGCCGGAGAGAGGCTCAGGACGCAGCTGAATACGAAGAACATCACGGTCAGCACCATCATAATGTGAGCGCGGGCCAGGATGCTGGAGCATTTCTTCTCGGCGCCTGCGCCGTACTCTTCACGCTTGGCCACCGCGAAGGAGGAGATGATCGGCGAGTGGTTGAAGGAGAAGACCATCACCGGGATCGCCAGCCACAGGGTCATCAGCAGGCCATTGCCGGTTGCGGAGGCGCTGCTCAGGGAGAGCGTCTCCAGCGCCGCGCCGTTCCACTGCGGGATCAGGTACAGCGCCAGAATCATCAGGGCGATAACGAACGGGAACACCAGGATGCTCATCGCTTTCACAATCATCTGCTCACCGAAACGCACGATGGTCATCATGCCGACGATCAGGATCAGCGACAGAATGGCGCGCGGCGGCGGCGTCATGTGCAGCTGGTGCGCCATGAAGGTTTCGACGGTGTTAGTGATCGCCACGCTGTACACCAGCAGGATCGGGTAGATAGCGAAGAAGTAGAGCAGGGTAATCAGCTTCCCTGCGCCTACGCCAAAGTGTTCTTCCACCACTTCGGTGATGTCTTCGCCCGGATTTTTCCCGGAGAGGACGAAGCGAGTCATACCGCGGTGAGCGAAGAAGGTCATCGGGAAGGCCAGAATCGCCATGATAATCAGGGGGATCATGCCGCCGACGCCGGCGTTGATCGGCAGGAACAAGACGCCCGCGCCGATCGCTGTACCGTACAGGCCCAGCATCCACATGGTGTCGGTTTTACGCCATCCGCTGCGGGTTTCGCCCGAAACGATGGTGCTGGTTTGAGTGGTTTCCATCTGTATCTCCTGGAGGAATCAACAAAATCTAATGAACAAATACAATTGCGTAACATGAAATTCGTTTAATTACGGTTTTTTTAGAAATTTTCTCCGTAATAATTGGGCCGGAAAGATACATTTATATGGTTTATGCATCAGTGATCGCGATCTCAAATGCAATAATCCACTTTCAATGTGCGTATTTTTAGTCCAACAGCCTGTTTCTGGTGATCAGCCAGCGATTTGTGGCGCGCAGGCTACCATTTGCAGCATATGAGATAAAAGCGGAGCGGCGTAATAACGAGGGATTTACTGTAAAAAAGAGATGTAGTCGACGTTTTTGCGCTTAAAACCATTTTTTGCAGTGATAATTGTCGCAGTTTTTACCAACGCAAACGATTGGCTATGTAGAAATGATTCAGGTGACTGAATAATAACAGAAAGGTTTTTAGCGTGTTCTGGAAGTCAGAGGAAGAGAGCCCGCCGGGGGCAGGCTGTAGAAGATACCCCGGCGGGAGAGTGAGAAATCAGGCGATGATTTCGTAGCAAGGAATATAGGCGGTGCCGCCCGGCAGTTTCATACGATGCTGGGCGACGAAGCCCTGCAGCAGATCGTCCATGCGGCGCATCATCTCCGGATCGCCATGCAGCTTGTAAGGACCGTACTGCTCAATGGCCTGGATGCCCACCTCTTTGACGTTACCCGCGACAATCCCGGAGAAGGCGCGACGCAGGTCGGCGGCCAGCACTTCCACCGGTTGGTCCGGGGAGAGCTTGAGATTGGCCATGTTTTCATGGGTCGGATCAAACGGCATCTGCAGGTCCGGCGAGATGCGAATCGACCAGTTGAAGCTGTAGGCGTCATCGGTCTCGCGACGGCTCTCTTTCACCAGCGGCATCGCTTTTTTCATCTGCCGCGCCACTTCCGCCGGATCGTCGATGATGATCCGATAGTGACGACGGGCGGACTCGCCCAGAGTATGGGTGATAAACTCGTCCAGCACGCGGAAGTAGTCGGCGCTCTCTTTCGGTCCGGTGAGGATCAGCGGCAGCACCTGCGCTTTGTTCTCCGGATGCATCAGAATACCCAGCAGATAGAGCAGCTCTTCGGCAGTGCCGACGCCGCCCGGGAAGATAATGATCCCGTGGGCGATGCGCACGAAGGCTTCCAGACGCTTTTCGATATCCGGCATGATGATCAGTTCGTTGACCAGCGGGTTCGGCGGTTCTGCGGCAATGATGGACGGTTCGGTCATGCCGATAAAGCGGCTGTCTTTGTAGCGCTGCTGCGCGTGGCCGACGGCGGCGCCTTTCATCGGGGCCTCCATTGCGCCAGGCCCGCAGCCGGTGCAGATGTTCAGTTCGCGCAGTCCCAACTGCGTACCGACGCGGCGGGCGTAGAGATATTCGTTTTCATTAATGGAGTGACCGCCCCAGCAGACGATCATGTTCGGTGCTTCGCCGACGTGCAGCGCGCGGGCGTTGCGCAGGATCGAAAACACCAGGTTGGTGATATGGACCGAACTTTCCAGATCGAGGTTCGGGAAGCGAACGGTATTGTGGATCTGGCCGTAAACGAACAGGATATCGCGCAGCACGGCGAACAGGTTGGCCTGCAGGGAACGGATAATACGCCCGTCAACGAAAGCCTCTTCCGGCGGGTTGATCAGTTCCAGCTTCACGCCACGTTCGCGACGCAGCACGTTAATATCGAAGTTTTCAAAACGGGAGAGCAGCTCCTTGCTGTTATCGGTCAGGCTCCCCGAGTTGAGCACAGCAAGCGAGCAGTTGCGAAAGAGTTGATACAGGTCACTGCTGGCGGTGCGCTTAAGCATATCCACTTCCAGCTGCGACAGCATATCCATTGAACCAAGCGGGCTAACATGTGTAATCAAGTGAACTCCTTACAGGACGCTTATGGTCTTCCTGTGATTACAATAGCCCTGCGAGCGGCGTTTCCACAACCTTGCGCGCGCCTAAACGCACGCATATTGTGAAATTATTTATTATTGTCGGGCGAGGCGGCCAGTGGCGGGGGAAAAGTCGCCGTTGCTGCGCCAGGGGTTGATATCCAGACCGCCGCGTCGCGTATAGCGGGCGTAAACGGAAAGCGATTCCGGCTGGCAGAAACGGAGAATATCGTTAAAGATGCGCTCGACGCACTGCTCATGGAATTCGTTATGATGGCGGAATGAGACCAGATAGCGCAGGAGCTGCTCGCGGTCGATTTTCGCCCCCCGATACTGGATCTGCACCGAGCCCCAGTCCGGCTGGTGGGTGATCAGGCAGTTGGATTTCAGCAGATGGCTGACCAGCGTCTCTTCCACGATTTTGCCGCTGGCGGCGCCCTGCAGATAGTCGGTGCTGAACTGATAGTTATCGATCTCGATATCCTGATCGTCGATGCAGGCGCCGTGCAGGTGGGCAATCGGCTGGCCTTCCAGTTCATCCAGCCGATACAGCGCCACCTTGACCTCGCCCTGCGCGCAGGCGCTCAGATCGCGAGTCAGCGTCTCTGCAACGTCCTGCCAGCTGGCGAAACGCGTCTGGTTAAAGCTGTTGAGATAGAGCTTAAAGCTTTTTGACTCCACCAGATTGGCGCTGGTGTCGGGGAGTTCGACGTGGCCGACGGCCACCTGCGGCAGGCCTTTGCCGTTCAGCCAGGAGAGTTCGTACAGCGTCCAGATATCGGCGCCGTGGAACGGCAGGTTATCGGCATGCAGGCCCAGCGGATCGCGGTTAAGGCTGCGCGGGACACCCTGCAGCAGCGAGGCGTCATAAGTATCGCGGTAATCGGTTGATTTACCGAGCGTCAGGCCGGCCAGCGCCTGATGATTATCGTAAGAAGACATGTTTCACCATAGTAAAGCGGGTACACTATCTCTCCAGTGTATCCTGTCTAACGTGAAGAGAGAAACCGGTGGACCATCAGACCGCAGAAGCGCTGCGCGCTTTTACCCAACGTTACTGCGCCGCCTGGCAGCAACAGCGCAACAGCCTGCCGCGCAGTGAAGAGCTTTACGGCGTTCCGTCGCCTTGCGTCGTTGATACCCAGGGCGAGGCCGTATTCTGGCAGCCGCAGCCGTTTTCGCTGGCGCAAAATATCAGCGCGGTTGAACGCGCCCTGGATATTGTGGTACAACAACCGCTTCATTCTTATTATACCACTCAGTTTGCCGGCGACATGACCGGCCGGTTTGCCGACGAAACGCTGACGCTGCTGCAGACCTGGAGTGAAGAGGATTTCCAGCGGGTGCAGGAAAACTTAATCGGGCACCTGGTGGTACAGAAGCGCTTGAAGCTGGCGCCGACGCTGTTTATCGCCACCCTCGAGAGTGAACGGGATGTGATTTCCGTCTGTAATCTCAGCGGCGAGGTGATCAAAGAGACCCTCGGCACCGCCAAACGCATCACGCTTTCCCCCTCGCTTGCGAGTTTCCTCAGCCACCTTGAGCCGGTTCTGTAATCCAGTCTACCTGGTCGTTTGTGAGAGATCTCTTACAAAACCTGTAAGAGATCGTCATCATTTAAGGCAAATTTAATCCCTTCTTTTTTTTATAAGTCATTGGTATCAAATCAGATCTTAATTTTTTCGTCCTTTTGAGTGGGGACTAATCTTAAGAGATTGTCTCAAGAAGGGTTGTAAGACGAGGCAGAATCAGTGATCCTATGTCTGTCGACAGGAAGTCGCGAAATGAAGCGAACATCAGGATGATGGCGCTTCTGCAGGACCCGCCAGGATGGCGTTGCAAGGACAGGCTTCAGGATGAAGCAAGGATAACGCAGGAACGCGTAATGGACACCTCCAGGATGGAGAACGAGAGCCGCTCAGGATGAACGGTGGATCAGGAAGATCGGGACAAACTTAAGGATAAGTCATTTCGCATCGGGGTGGTGTGAAAGCAGGATGCGCGAGTTTATGGATGAACATTGGTCAGGAGACCTCAGGAAAAGTTTTCAAGGACGAGCAGGGAGCACCAATGTAGCGGGAATGCTGCAAAACGAACCGGGAGCACTGTTTATACAGTGCTCCCTTTTTTTATTTCTTCTGCGGATTTGCTATCCTGCGCCCGGTTTTTAACTCATCGAGGTTTCCCCATGACTCTTCACGATAGCGTGCGCGATCGCCTGCGCGCCATTGAAGCCCTGCTGCGCGAAACAGAGCACTGGCAGGCGACGGCGCCGGACAGCAGCGCCTTCGCCAGCGATAAGCCGTTTTGCCTGGATACCCTGGAGCCGCTGGAGTGGCTGCAGTGGGTCCTGATCCCGCGTATGCACCAGCTGCTGGAGAGCGGTCAGCCGCTGCCGCAAAATTTTGCCGTTGCGCCTTATTACGAGATGGCTCTGGATCAGGCCCACCCGGTCCGCGAATCCATGCTGGCGGAACTTCTGCTGTTAGACGCGCTGTTTGCCGGTGAGCAGGCCTGATGCTGGAGATTATCTACCAGGACGACTGGCTGGTGGCGGTCAATAAACCCTCGGGCTGGCTGGTGCATCGCAGCTGGCTCGATCGCGACGAGAAAGTGGTGGTGATGCAGACCGTGCGCGACCAGATTGGCCAGCACGTTTTTACCGCTCATCGTCTCGACCGGCCCACCTCCGGCGTCCTGCTGATGGGGCTGTCGAGCGAGGCGGGCCGCCTGCTGGCGCAGCAATTTGAACAGCATCAGATCCAGAAGCGCTACCATGCGATCGTCCGCGGCTGGCTGATGGACGAAGCGCTGCTGGATTACCCGCTGGTGGAAGAGCTGGATAAAATCGCCGATAAATTTGCTCGTGAGGACAAAGATCCGCAGCCGGCGGTGACCCACTACCGCGGCCTGGCGACGGTGGAGATGCCGGTGGCAACCGGGCGTTATCCCACCACGCGCTACGGGCTGGTGGAACTGGAGCCGAAAACCGGCCGCAAGCACCAGCTGCGCCGTCATCTTGCTCATCTGCGTCATCCGATCCTTGGCGACAGCAAGCACGGCGATCTGCGGCAAAACCGCAGCGCCGCAGAACATTTCGGCTGTCACCGCCTGATGCTGCACGCCAGCGAGCTGTCGTTAACCCATCCGTTTACCGGCGAGCCTCTGACCCTGCGCGCTGGTTTTGACGAGGTCTGGATGCGCGCCCTGTCGCAGTTTGGCTGGCGCGGGCTTCTCCCGCTAAATGAAAGGGTTGAGTTTGCCGACGACTGCGGTCAGGATGAAGGGAATAAGGTCAATCCAGGGAGATAATAGCATGGCGGAAGTCGGAATTTTTGTCGGCACCATGTACGGCAACTCGCTGCTGGTCGCGGAAGAAGCGGAAGCGATCCTCAGCGGACTGGGACACAAGGCAACCGTGTACGAGGATCCGCAGGTCAACGACTGGGAATCCTATACGGGTAAATATGTGCTGGTGGTCACCTCCACCACCGGGCAGGGCGATCTGCCGGACAGCATTGTTCCGCTGTATGAGGGGATGAAAGATATGTATCAGCCCCATCTGCGCTACGGCATTATCGCGCTCGGCGACAGCACCTATGCTAACTTTTGCGGCGGCGGGCTGAAGTTCGACCAGCTACTGCAGGAGCAGGGCGCGAAGCGCATCGGCGAGATGCTGAAGATTGACGCTAGCGAAGACCCGGAGCCGGAGAGCGTCTCCAATCCGTGGGTTGAGCAGTGGGCCACCCTGCTCGAATAAAAGCGCTGCCCTCTCCCTACGCAGAGGGCGCTCTTTCAATACGTCGCGGCCAGATACGCGGACGTCAAAATGGTAGCGCGTTCCTGGCGCCACGCCTTTAGGCAAACGCCACAATATCCTTAGCAATATCATGGCTTAAGCCAGCCAGTTTCACCGGGTCAAGTGAGGTATTTCACACTCCGGCCCTTTTTGCTGTGCTTTGCGGCTCCAGCGGCGCTGGTTTTTCATTTCCGTGAACTTCCCCCCATTCTTTCAGGCATTCGCCACAAACCACCTGCAATAGCGGCGTAAAAGCTGTGTAGATGCACGGTGAGCCGCGGTGTGCCTCTTCATATACTGCTCCAGCCAGTGATAAATGCAGTGCCAGATATAACGACAACTATCAAAACACGACCACGTCATTCTGATTACCCTACAGGTTGTGCTGTTCAGAATGAACGTAGCTAAACGCTATGATTCAGGAGTACAACAATGAGTTCATTAAGTCAGGCGGCGACGGCGGCTGAAAAGCGCACCAACGCCCGCTACTGGATAGTGGTGATGCTGTTTATCGTCACTTCTTTTAACTATGGTGACCGGGCGACGCTGTCGATCGCCGGTTCGGAAATGGCCAAAGATATCGGCCTCGATCCTGTTGGCATGGGGTATGTGTTCTCCGCGTTCTCATGGGCGTATGTCATCGGCCAGATCCCGGGCGGCTGGCTGCTTGACCGCTTCGGTTCGAAGCGCGTCTATTTCTGGTCGATCTTCATCTGGTCGATGTTTACCCTGCTGCAGGGCTTCGTCGATATCTTCAGCGGCTTTGGCATTATCATCGCGCTGTTCACTCTGCGTTTCCTCGTCGGCCTTGCCGAGTCGCCGTCATTCCCGGGCAACAGCCGTATCGTCGCCGCCTGGTTCCCGGCGCAGGAGAGGGGGACGGCGGTATCGATTTTTAACTCCGCCCAGTACTTTGCCACCGTTATCTTCGCGCCGATCATGGGCTGGCTGACGCATGAGGTGGGTTGGTCGCACGTATTCTTCTTTATGGGCGGCCTGGGGATTGTGATCAGCTTTGTGTGGTTGAAAGTGATCCACGATCCGAACAACCATCCGGGCGTGAACCAGAAAGAGCTGGACTATATCGCCGAAGGCGGGGCGCTGATCAACATGGATCAGAAGAGTAGCGCGCAGAAAGTGCCGTTTAGCGTCAAAATGGGACAGATCAGACAGCTGATCGGATCGCGGATGATGATCGGCATCTATATCGGTCAGTATTGCATCAACGCCTTAACCTACTTCTTTATCACCTGGTTCCCGGTTTATCTGGTGCAGGCGCGCGGCATGTCGATCCTCAAAGCCGGCTTTGTCGCCTCCGTTCCGGCGGTGTGCGGCTTTGTCGGCGGGGTGCTGGGCGGGGTGATTTCCGACTGGTTAATGCGCCGCACCGGCTCGCTGAACATCGCGCGCAAAACGCCGATCGTGCTGGGGATGCTGCTCTCCATGACCATGCTGATGTGTAACTATGTCAACGTGGAGTGGATGGTGATCGGCTTTATGGCAATGGCCTTCTTCGGCAAAGGGATCGGGGCGCTCGGCTGGGCGGTGATGGCGGATACCGCGCCGAAAGAAATTAGCGGTCTCTCCGGCGGCCTGTTCAACATGTTCGGCAATATCTCCGGTATCGTCACTCCCATCGCCATCGGCTATATCGTTGGCACCACCGGCTCGTTCAACGGCGCGCTGATCTACGTCGGCATCCATGCCCTGGTGGCGGTGCTGAGCTACCTGGTGCTGGTGGGCGATATCAAACGCATCGAACTGAAACCTGTGGTGGGGCGCTCATCATGACTACCCAATCCAGCCCGATTATCACAGAGATGAAGGTCATTCCGGTGGCCGGGCACGACAGCATGCTGCTGAACATCGGCGGGGCGCACAACGCCTGGTTTACCCGCAATATCGTGGTATTGACCGATAATGCCGGCCACACCGGCGTTGGCGAAGCGCCCGGCGGGGAGGTTATCTACCAGACGCTGCTGGCGGCGATCCCGCAGGTGGTGGGCCAGGAGGTCGCCCGACTCAATCGCGTAGTGCAGCAGGTGCACAAAGGCAATCAGGCGGCGGATTTCGATACCTTCGGCAAAGGGGCATGGACCTTCGAACTGAAGGTTAACGCGGTGGCGGCGCTGGAAGCGGCGCTGCTCGACCTGCTCGGCCAGGTGCTGAAGGTGCCGGTCTGCGAGCTGCTGGGGCCGGGTAAGCAGCGTGATGCCGTCACCGTGCTGGGCTACCTGTTCTATATTGGCGATCGGCAGAAAACCGACCTTGGCTATCTGGACCATACGCCGGGCGATCATGAATGGTACCGCCTGCGCCATCAGCAGGCGTTGAGCAGCGAGGCGGTAGTGCGTCTGGCGGAAGCCGCCCAGGATCGCTACGGTTTCAAAGACTTTAAGCTGAAGGGCGGCGTGCTGCCCGGCGAGCAGGAGATCGACACCGCGCGGGCGCTGAAAAAGCGTTTTCCGGAGGCGCGCATCACCGTCGACCCGAACGGCGCCTGGCTGCTGGATGAGGCCATCGCGCTGTGCAAAGGGCTGCAGGATGTCCTGACTTATGCCGAAGATCCGTGCGGTGCCGAGCAAGGTTTCTCCGGCCGGGAGGTGATGGCCGAGTTCCGTCGTGCCACCGGGCTGCCGGTCGCCACCAATATGATCGCCACCAACTGGCGTGAAATGGGCCATGCGGTGATGCTCAATGCCGTCGACATCCCGCTGGCGGATCCGCATTTCTGGACGCTCTCCGGCGCGGTACGGGTGGCGCAACTGTGTGACGACTGGGGGCTCACCTGGGGCTGCCATTCCAACAACCACTTTGATATTTCCCTGGCGATGTTTACCCACGTGGGCGCCGCCGCGCCGGGCAACCCCACCGCCATTGACACCCACTGGATCTGGCAGGAGGGCGACGCGCGCCTGACCAAATATCCGCTGCAGATTATTCACGGCAAGATTGCCGTGCCAGACGCGCCGGGACTCGGCGTGGAACTTGACTGGGAGCAGGTGCGCAAAGCCCATGAGGCCTATAAAGCGCTGCCGGGCGGCGCGCGCAACGACGCAGGCCCGATGCAGTACCTGATCCCCGGCTGGACATTCGACCGCAAACGTCCCGTTTTCGGCCGCCACTAATTAAAAAGGATGATGCTATGACGACTTTCACTTCAACGCCCGTTGTTACGACCATGCAGGTGATCCCGGTTGCCGGCCATGACAGCATGCTGATGAACCTGAGCGGCGCGCACGCCCCGTACTTCACCCGCAATATTGTGATTATCAAAGATAACGCCGGGCATACCGGCGTCGGCGAAATCCCCGGCGGCGAAAAAATCCGCCAGACCCTGGAAGATGCCGCGCCGCTGGTGGTGGGCAAAACGCTGGGCGAGTACAAGAATGTGCTGGGCGCGGTGCGCAACCAGTTTGCCGACCGTGACGCCGGGGGCCGCGGCCTGCAGACCTTCGACCTGCGTACCACCATTCACGTGGTAACCGGGATTGAAGCGGCGCTGCTGGACCTGCTGGGCCAGCACCTTGGCGTCAATGTCGCTTCCCTGCTTGGCGATGGCCAGCAGCGCAGCGAAGTCGAAATGCTGGGCTATCTGTTTTTTGTCGGCAACCGCCACGCCACGCCGCTGGCCTATCAGAGCCAGCCGGATGAGCAGTGCGAATGGTATCGCCTGCGCCATGAAGAGGCGATGACGCCGGATGCGGTGGTCCGCCTGGCGGAAGCGGCGTATGAAAAATATGGCTTCAACGACTTTAAGCTGAAGGGCGGTGTGCTGGCCGGTTTTGAAGAAGCTGAGGCGATCAGCGCCCTGGCGAAACGCTTCCCGAATGCCCGCGTCACTCTCGACCCGAACGGCGCCTGGCTGCTGGAGGAAGCCATCCAGATTGGTAAACAGCTGAAGGGCGTGCTGGCCTATGCGGAAGACCCATGCGGCGCCGAACAAGGTTTCTCTGGCCGCGAAGTGATGGCCGAGTTCCGCCGCGCGACGGGCCTGCCGACCGCGACCAATATGATCGCCACCGACTGGCGACAGATGGGCCATACCTTGTCCCTGCAGTCGGTGGATATCCCGCTGGCGGACCCGCACTTCTGGACCATGCAGGGGTCGGTGCGTGTGGCGCAGATGTGCCATGAGTTCGGCCTGACCTGGGGATCGCACTCCAATAACCACTTCGACGTGTCGCTGGCGATGTTCACCCATGTCGCGGCAGCGGCGCCGGGTAAAATCACCGCGATTGATACCCACTGGATTTGGCAGGAGGGCAACCAGCGTCTGACCAAACAACCTTTTGAAATCAAAGGCGGTATGGTGCAGGTACCGAGTACCCCGGGCCTGGGGGTTGAGCTGGATATGGACCGCGTGATGCAGGCAAATGAGCTATATAAGAAACATGGTCTTGGCGCCCGCGACGATGCGATGGCGATGCAGTATCTGATCCCGGGCTGGACCTTTGACAACAAGCGTCCATGCATGGTGCGCTAAAAGGCCGCCGGCCTCTGCGGGGGCCGGCATTGCGCGACAGCGCCAGGGGTTGGCTCAGAGTAAGGACAGCACATGAAAATAGTGATCGCACCGGATTCCTGGAAGGAGAGTCTGAGCGCGCTGGAAGTGGCCACGGCGATAGAGCAAGGCTTTCGCGAGATTTATCCTGACGCGGAGTACGTCAAGCTGCCGGTTGCCGACGGTGGTGAAGGGACGGTGGAAGCCATGGTGGCGGCGACCGGCGGGCATCAGGTTCCGCTGACGGTCACCGGGCCGCTGGGTGAACCGGTTGAGGCATTTTATGGGCTGTCCGGCGATCGCCAGTGCGCCTTTATCGAAATGGCGGCAGCCAGCGGGCTGGAGAGCGTCCCGCCGGCGCAGCGTAATCCGCTGCTGACCACTTCCTGGGGAACCGGGGAGCTGATCCGACACGCGCTGGACGCCGGCGTGCGACAGATCATTATTGGCATTGGCGGCAGTGCGACCAATGACGGCGGCGCCGGGATGGCGCAGGCGCTGGGGGCGAAACTGTTGACCGCCGACGGCCAGCAAATCGCCTCCGGGGGCGGCGCGCTGGAGACGCTGGCGCGTATCGACCTTAGCGAACTCGATCCGCGGCTGGCAGATTGCCGGATTGAGGTTGCCTGCGACGTCACCAACCCGCTAACCGGCCCGCAGGGGGCCAGCGCGGTGTTTGGCCCGCAAAAAGGGGCGACGACGCAGATGATCGACCGCCTCGACAGCGGCCTGCTGCACTATGCCCGGATTATCGCCCGCGATTTAGATATCGATGTGCTGAGCCTGGAAGGCGGTGGCGCGGCGGGCGGCATGGGGGCGGCGCTGTATGCGTTTTGTGGCGCAACGCTGCGCCCGGGCATTGAGATCGTCACCGATGCGCTGCAACTGGCGACGCGGGTGGCGGATGCCGATTTAGTGATCACCGGCGAAGGGCGTATCGATAGCCAGACGATCCACGGCAAGGTTCCGGTGGGGGTAGCTAAGGTGGCGAAGCGTTTTAACGTTCCGGTGATTGGGATTGCCGGCAGCCTTACCGCCGATGTCGGGGTGGTGCATCAGCACGGACTGGATGCGGTATTCAGCGTGTTATATACCATCTGTACCCTGGATGAAGCGCTGGCCAATGCCGCCGCCAACCTGCGGATGACGGCGCGTAACGTCGCCGCGGTTTTGCAGATGGGCGATAAGCGGTAACCCGGCTGGCGCAGTGGTATTTGTAACCCGGATAAGGTGCGTAGCACCGCGATCCGGGAACCATCCCCGGTGGCGCTTACGCTTACCGGGGCTACCAACCGAGTACTGGACCGTAACACTGCGATCCGGGAACCGTCCCCGGTGGCGCTTACGCTTACCGGGGCTACCAACCGAATACCGGACCGTAGGGCGTAGCCTGGATGAGGCGCGTAGCGCCGCTATCCGGGGTTTACACGCCCATCCGGCACGCTTCGCGGGCCACATTATCCATCTCGTCTAACAGCTCGAGCAGCTCCGGCTCCAGGTCCTCGGCGGCGGTACCCGCCCGCAGCTGGCTCTCCAGGGTGTGGCACAGCTTTTTCAACCGCGGCACGCCGCTGTAGCTACAGCTGCCGTGCAGCTTGTGGATCAGATCCACCAGCCCTTCCGGCTGCTCGCCCACCAGTTGCTCTTCCACTTTATTACGCACTTCCGGCATAAAGGCGATCAGCATCTGCAGCATCTCCCGCGCCAGATCCGGCTTCATGGCGGCCTGACGCAGCGCCAGCTGCCAGTCAAGCGTCAGGTTATGGTCGATGACCGGCTCTGCGGGCGGTAGCGCCGCCGGAGCGACGCTGAGCAGGCCGGGCTGATAGCGCAGCAGCAGAGCGTGCAGTTTCTCTTCTTCGATTGGCTTCGCCAGATAATCGTTCATGCCGGCGCTCAACAGCTTCTCCCGCTGGCCCTCCAGGGCGTGCGCGGTGACCGCAATCACCGGGGTTTGCTGATGATGCGACAGATGATGAATCAGCTCGCAGGCGCGGATGCCGTCCATATCCGGCATCTGAATATCCATCAGGATCAGATCCATCTGCAGCCGCTTGGCCTGGTCCACGGCCTGCTGGCCGCTGTCGCAGAGGATCACCTGCTGCACAAGGTCGTCCAGCAGGGCGCCAATCAGCTTCAGGTTAGCCGGATTGTCGTCGACGGCCATCACGGTCATCGGCAGCTTATGGCTGTCGGTTTGCGTCAACGGCGCGGAAGCCGGCGCATGATTGGTGGCCACCAGCGCCGGCAGCAGGCGGGTGGTAGTGAGCGGTTTCAACAGGCAGGCAGCGACGCCGTCGCGCTTCAGGGCTTCGGCGCTGACCTGGGCATGACATGGCAGAGCAAGCAGCACGTTGTCAGACATCGCGCAGGCTTTGACTAATTTTTCCCGATGCGGCGACAAATCGCGCATTGAGACCGGGATGCCGACCAGCAGAATGTCGTACTGCGCTTCCGCCAGCGAGGAGAAGGTAGGGCTGTAGATCACCTCCAGCGGCGTGGCGGCCAGCATCTCCAGCGTACATTGCGCCGCTGTCGCGTTGGCTTCCACATAGGCCAGACGTTTGCCCGTCAGCCCGTCGGTGTTCAGCATATCCGGAATGGCGTTCGGGTTGAGATCAAGGCTGATATGGAACCAGAAGGTGGAGCCGCGGTTCGGCTGACTGTGGAACGAAATATCGCCGCCCATCTCTTTGACCAGACGCTGGGTGATCACCAGCCCAAGCCCGGTGCCGCCGTGCCGGCGTGAAATGCTGGCATCGGCCTGACGGAAGGCCTGGAACAGTCGGGACTGGTCGCGCTCGGGGATGCCGATGCCGGTATCGTGGATCTGAATTTCGATCTGTACCCGCGAGTTGCTGATGGCTCGCTGCTCCACCAGCACGTCGATATTGCCGTGCTCGGTGAATTTAATCGCATTGCCCACGAGGTTGGTCACAATCTGCTGCAGACGGAGCGGATCGCCAATGACGTTATCCGGCACATTGTTCTTAATGTTCAGCGTCAGCTCCAGCCCTTTATCATGTGCGGAATGCGCCAGCAGGGTGACCACTTCATCAAGCGAGGTGCGCAGCAGGAACGGAATACTCTCCAGAATCAGCTTCCCGGCTTCCAGCTTGGAAAAGTCGAGCACGTCATTGATGATCGCCAGCAGATTATTGGCCGAACGTTCGATGGTGGTCAGGTGGTCGCGCTGCGTGGCGTTGAGATCGGTTTTCAGCGTCAGGCGGGTAAAGCCGATCACCCCATTGAGCGGGGTGCGCAGCTCGTGGGACATATTGGCCAGGAACTCAGACTTAATGCGCGCCGCCTCCTGGGCGCGCTTTTTCGCCAGGTCCAGCTCAACGTTCTGGATCTCCATCTGCTCAAGGGTTTCCCGCAGATCGGAGGTCGCCTGGTCGACGTTGTGCTGCATCTCCTCATGGTAGGCCGCCAGCGACATGGCCATCGAGTTAATGCCGTTTTTCAACATATCCAGTTCGCCGAGCATAAAACCCTCGACCCGGCTGTCCAGCTGTCCGCGGCGGATGCGGTCGACGGTGTTGACCATATTGCGGATAGGCCCGGTGACGTCGCGCATCAGGCGCCAGCCGAAGATTAGCGCGATGCCAATGCAGAACAGCATCATCACACTGGAGATGAAAATCTCTTTGTACTGCTGGAGGCGGACTGATTTCAGATCCAGCTCCAGCGCGACGTAGCCCAGCATATTGCCCGGCATTTTGGCGTCAGATTCGGGGGACTCATCGGGCGAATAGCTTTCCGAGACGATCGGCGTGCGCAGGATCATGATGTCACCGTCGCGGATGACGCTGAGATGGCGGGGAAATGCCTCGCCTTTGGGGATCTGCAGTTCGCTGGGGTTAAGCTGGTAATTGGAGGTGACAAACAGCCGGTTATGCGAATCATACACCGAGATGGCCCGCACGATCTCCGAATGACGCCGATGCAGGACGCTGATCAGCTGGCCGATGGATTCGCGGTTTTGCAAATTCATCCCATATTCGCTGGAGACCGCCAGCGGCTCAATAATGCTGGCGCCGGCGTCCTCAAGCTGGCGTTGCAGGTCGTTATAACGATGAGCGACAAAGAAAATACTGAGCAACAGCCCAATCAGGACGGTTGGCGCCAGTATCAGAATCATCATGCGAGCACGCAGGCTGTAGTTGGTCATGCGGTTCCATTATGGGAGAATATAGACATCATCGTTCTGTGCGCGTCGGTGCGCTTCGCGGCACTGCCGCCCTGAACGAGCTCGTTTTATTTGATTGAGACAACTCTCTACGATGGCGCAATTCTACTCTGCAAAACGGCGTGTGACGACGCGCCAGATCATAACCGTTACAGTCAATGACCTCGATCCCTTTGGTCAGGGCGTTGCCCGCCACCAGGGGAAGGCGCTGTTCGTGAGCGGTGTGCTGCCGCAGGAGCAGGCCGAGGTGGTGCTGGTGGAAGACAAAAAACAGTACGCCCGCGCCCAGGTGAAACGCCGTCTAACCGACAGCCCGCAGCGCCAGGCGCCGCGCTGCCCGCATTTTGGCGTCTGCGGCGGCTGCCAACAGCAGCATGCCAGCGTCGCGCTTCAGCAGCAAAGTAAACGTGCCGCGCTGGCGCGGCTGATGAAGCGTGAGGTGGATGAGGTCATCGCCGGCATGCCGTGGGGCTACCGCCGTCGCGCGCGCTTAAGCTTGAATTATCAGCCAAAGACCCAACAATTGCAGATGGGTTTTCGCCAGGCCAACGCCAAAGCGATCGTCGATGTGGTGCAATGCCCTGTTTTGGTGCCCCAGCTTGAGGCATTGCTGCCCGCCGTGCGCGAGTGCTTAAGCGCGCTGAGCGCATTACGCCACCTCGGCCACGTCGAGCTGGTGCAGGCGGACAACGGCCCGCTGATGGTGCTGCGCCATACCGCCGCGCTGCCAGCGGGCGACAGGGAAAAACTGGAACGCTTTTCGCAAACTCACGGTCTTTCTCTGTACCTCGCGCCGCAAAGCGAGATACTGGAACATATTCATGGCGAAGCGCCATGGTACACCTCAGACGGACTACGCTTAGTGTTCAGTCCGCGGGATTTTATCCAGGTCAACGACGGCGTGAATCAGCAGATGGTGCGTACTGCGCTGGAATGGCTGGATCTGCGGCCGGAGGACCGGGTGCTGGATCTGTTCTGCGGGATGGGGAACTTTACCCTGCCGCTGGCGACGCGAGCCGCCCAGGTGGTGGCGGTGGAAGGGGTGCCCGCGCTGGTAGAAAAGGGGCGGGAAAACGCCGCCCTCAATGGTTTATCAAATGTCACTTTTTTCCATGAAAATCTGGAAGAGGATGTCACCCGTCAGGCCTGGGCGAAGCATGGCTTCGATAAAGTGCTGCTGGACCCGGCCCGCGCCGGCGCGCCGGGCGTGATGCCGCATATTATAAAACTGGCACCGCGGCGGGTGGTGTATGTTTCCTGCAACCCGGCGACGCTGGCGCGAGACAGCGAAACCCTGTTGCAGGCTGGATATCAGATTCAACGCCTGGCGATGCTGGATATGTTCCCGCATACCGGTCATCTGGAATCAATGGTGTTGTTTGAGCGCAGGCTTACATAAGGTCATTCACAACGTCGCAGAAGAGCCACCCTGGCCGTCAATGCTGACGCGACCTGCAGGATGACATGTAGAAAGTTGAGGCTTGCCGACTTCGGCAGGCCGGTCCCTTAAGGAGAGGACAATGGTTGCGGTAAGAAGTGCACATCTTAATAAAGCTGGTGAATTTGACCCGAAGAAATGGATCGCGAGTCTGGGGATTTCCAGCCAGCAGTCGTGTGAGCGCTTAGCCGAAACCTGGGATTATTGTCGCGAAAAAACGCAAGGACACCCGCAGGCAGACCTGCTGCTGTGGCGTGGCGTCGAAATGGTGGAGATTCTGTCCACCCTGAGTATGGATCTCGATACGCTGCGCGCGGCGCTGTTGTTCCCACTGGCGGACGGTGAAGTCGTTAGTGAAGAGGTCATGCAGGAGAGCGTGGGTAAATCGGTCGTGACCCTGATTCACGGGGTGCGGGACATGGCCGCTATCCGCCAGCTAAAAGCCACCCATAACGACTCGGTATCTTCCGAGCAGGTGGATAACATTCGCCGCATGCTGCTGGCGATGGTTGACGATTTCCGCTGCGTGGTCATCAAGCTTGCTGAGCGGATCGCGCATCTGCGCGAGGTCAAAGACGCGCCGGAAGATGAACGCGTGCTGGCGGCGAAAGAGTGCACCAATATCTATGCGCCGCTGGCGAACCGCTTAGGTATCGGCCAGCTGAAGTGGGAGCTGGAAGATTACTGCTTCCGTTATCTGCATCCGGCAGAATACAAGCGCATTGCTAAACTGCTCCACGAACGCCGTATCGACCGTGAGCATTACATCGACGAGTTCGTCGGTCACCTGCGCTCGGAGATGAAAGCCGAAGGCGTCAAGGCGGAAGTCTATGGCCGGCCGAAGCACATCTACAGCATCTGGCGCAAAATGCAGAAAAAACACCTCGCGTTTGACGAGCTGTTTGACGTTCGCGCGGTGCGCATCGTGGCCGAGCGTTTGCAGGATTGTTACGCCGCGCTGGGGATCGTCCATACCCACTATCGCCACCTGCCGGATGAATTCGATGACTACGTGGCCAACCCGAAACCCAACGGCTATCAGTCTATTCATACCGTGGTGCTGGGCCCGAGCGGCAAGACGGTGGAGATTCAAATTCGCACCCGGCAGATGCATGAAGATGCTGAGCTTGGCGTGGCTGCGCACTGGAAGTACAAAGAGGGGGCGGGAGCGGGCACCGGCGGTGGCCGTGGCTATGAGGACCGCATCGCCTGGCTGCGTAAGCTGATTGCCTGGCAGGAAGAGATGGCCGACTCTGGCGAAATGCTCGACGAAGTGCGCAGTCAGGTTTTCGACGATCGGGTGTATGTCTTTACACCGAAAGGCGACGTGGTGGACCTGCCAGCGGGGTCGACGCCGCTCGACTTTGCCTACCATATCCACAGCGACGTCGGCCATCGCTGCATCGGCGCCAAAATTGGCGGCCGTATCGTGCCGTTCACCTATCAGCTGCAGATGGGCGATCAGATTGAAATTATTACCCAGAAGCAGCCGAACCCGAGCCGCGACTGGCTGAACCCTAACCTCGGCTACGTGACCACCAGTCGCGGACGCTCGAAGATCCACGCCTGGTTCCGTAAACAGGACCGCGACAAGAATATTCTCGCCGGTCGGCAGATCCTCGACGACGAGCTGGAGCATCTGGGCATCAGTCTTAAGGATGCGGAAAAACACCTGCTGCCGCGCTACAACTTCAACGAGCTCGATGAACTGCTGGCTGCCATTGGCGGCGGCGATATCCGTCTCAACCAGATGGTCAATTTCCTGCAGGCGCAGTTCAATAAACCGAGCGCCGCTGAGCAGGATGCGGCCGCGCTGAAGCAGCTGCAGCAGAAAACCTACGCCCCACAGAACCGCACCAAGGACAATGGCCGGGTGGTGGTGGAAGGGGTAGGCAACCTGATGCACCATATTGCCCGCTGCTGCCAGCCGATCCCGGGCGATGAGATCGTCGGCTTTATCACCCAGGGGCGCGGGATTTCCGTGCATCGCGCCGACTGCGATCAGCTGGCTGAACTGCAGTCGCATGCTCCGGAGCGCATCGTCGATGCGGTATGGGGTGAAAGCTACTCGGCGGGCTACTCGCTGGTGGTCAGGGTGGAGGCGAACGATCGCAGCGGTTTACTGCGCGATATCACCACCATCCTCGCCAATGAGAAGGTGAATGTGCTGGGTGTCGCCAGCCGCAGTGATACCCGTCAGCAGCTGGCAACCATCGATATGACCATTGAGATTTACAACCTGCAGGTGCTGGGCCGGGTGCTTGGTAAGCTCAACCAGGTGCCCGATGTCATTGACGCGCGCCGTCTGCACGGCGGTTAAGCCCTCTCCAGGCCAGGTCAATGAATGACCGCTGGGGCAATGGCTGCTGAAACTGCCGGCGTTGGCGGCCTCAAAATCGCTGAGACGTTCCCGGAAGGCAGGGGCAGCCCGCATGGATGCGGGCTGAGGGCCGTGTTTTGCAGGGACGCTGCCTCGGCCCGATCCGAAGCCTGCAGGGATAAGTCGAAGGCACCGCGCAGCGGCGATTTTGCTGGCCGGAGCCCGGGGGTACAGGGGGCGGCGGCGACTGGCCGCCTCCTGTGCGCTCCCTGTACCACAGGAGACATATGGCAGAACATTTACCGGGAGCGCAAAGTACGCTGGAGTCACACGTGAAAAACGCTTTTCCCGGGCTCAAAAGTTGCAAACCGATATCAATTTCTACCATTTTTTACATTTCCAGGATCCTCACATGACCCAAATCGACCGCCTGCTCGGCATTATGAAGCGCCTGCGCGACCCGGAAAACGGCTGCCCGTGGGATAAAGAGCAGACCTTTGCCACTATCGCCCCTTACACCCTTGAGGAGACCTACGAGGTCCTCGATGCTATCCAGCGGGAAGATTTTGACGACCTGCGCGGTGAGCTGGGCGATCTGCTGTTCCAGGTGGTGTTCTATGCGCAAATGGCGCAGGAAGAAGGACGCTTTAACTTTGACGATATCTGCGCTGCCATCAGCGATAAGCTGGAGCGTCGCCATCCCCATATTTTCGCTGATGCTACCGCAGGAAACAGCAGCGAAGTCCTGGCGCGCTGGGAGCAGATCAAAAGCGCGGAGCGGGCGGAAAAAGCCCAGCACTCGGCGCTGGACGATATTCCCCATAGCCTGCCGGCGCTAATGCGCGCGCACAAAATCCAGCGCCGCTGCTCGGCAGTGGGTTTCGACTGGACCTCGCTGGGACCGGTGCTCGACAAGGTGCATGAAGAAATTGATGAAGTGATGCATGAAGCGCAGCAGGCGGTGGTGGATGAAGCAAAACTGGAAGAGGAAGTGGGCGATCTGCTGTTCGCCACGGTGAATTTATCCCGTCATTTAGGAGTCAAAGCCGAGGCGGCGCTGCAGAAAGCAAACCGCAAATTTGAGCGTCGCTTCCGCGAGGTCGAGCGCATTGTCGCCGCCCGCGGCCTGGAAATGACCGGCATCGACCTCGATACCATGGAAGAAGTGTGGCAGGAAGTAAAACGCCAGGAAACTGATCTCTAACGAGTTTTCGTGATCAAGCGCGATTTGTGTGATTTTATAAATAACAAGCGCTTGATTTACGTCAAAAACATTTCGCCAAAAGCGTCTATTTTCTCTTTCCGTTATGTCGTTGAAACACCATGTAGCCTGCCTCTTCGAGTTGTTCGAGTCGCAACACAGGTGCAACTTGAAGAACGAAGGGGAGGGGAAGAATGAAAGTTTGTGGCGTCACGCATGTTCGGGTATACTACTTTCCCGTCCTGGTTATTCCATCGTTTTACCCTAACTTCTCAGGTTCAGCATGACAACGAACTATATTTTTGTGACCGGCGGGGTCGTATCCTCTCTGGGTAAAGGCATTGCCGCAGCCTCCCTGGCAGCCATTCTTGAAGCCCGTGGTCTCAACGTGACCATCATGAAACTGGATCCGTATATCAACGTCGATCCGGGCACCATGAGCCCAATCCAGCATGGGGAAGTGTTCGTTACTGAAGACGGCGCAGAAACCGATCTGGACCTGGGCCACTATGAGCGTTTCATCCGTACCAAGATGACGCGTCGCAACAACTTCACCACCGGCCGTATCTACTCCGACGTACTGCGCAAAGAGCGCCGTGGCGACTATCTGGGTGCCACCGTTCAGGTTATTCCGCACATCACCAACGCTATCAAAGAGCGCGTACTGGCGGGCGGCGAAGGCCATGACGTCGTACTGGTGGAAATCGGCGGTACCGTAGGCGATATCGAATCCCTGCCGTTCCTCGAAGCCATTCGTCAGATGGCGGTAGAGATCGGCCGCGAGCATACCCTGTTTATGCACTTGACCCTGGTGCCGTACATGGCCGCTGCGGGCGAAGTCAAAACCAAGCCGACCCAGCACTCCGTGAAAGAGCTGCTCTCCATCGGTATCCAGCCAGATATCCTGATCTGCCGCTCAGACCGCGCGGTTCCGGCCAACGAACGAGCCAAAATTGCTTTGTTCTGTAACGTTCCGGAAAAGGCTGTGATTTCTCTGAAAGACGTCGATTCCATTTATAAAATTCCGGGCCTGTTGAAATCTCAGGGGCTGGACGATTATATTTGTAAACGATTCAGCTTAACTTGTCCGGAAGCAAACCTGGCCGAATGGGAACAGGTAATCTATGAAGAAGCCAATCCGGCAGGCGAAGTCACCATTGGTATGGTCGGTAAGTACATTGAACTGCCGGATGCCTACAAGTCGGTGATTGAAGCGCTGAAACACGGTGGTCTGAAAAACCGCGTGACCGTCAACATCAAGCTGATCGATTCGCAGGATGTGGAAACGCGCGGCGTCGAAATCCTCAAGGATTTAGATGCTATCCTTATCCCGGGCGGCTTCGGCTACCGCGGTGTGGAAGGTAAGATCGCCACCGCGCGCTATGCGCGTGAGAACAATATTCCTTATCTGGGCATCTGCCTGGGTATGCAGGTTGCGCTGATTGAGTTCGCGCGCAACGTAGCGGGTATGGAAAACGCCAACTCGACGGAATTTGTGCCAGACTGTAAATACCCGGTTGTGGCCCTGATTACCGAATGGCGTGACGAAGATGGCAACGTTGAAGTCCGCTCCGAGAAGAGCGATCTGGGCGGCACCATGCGCCTGGGCGCACAGCAGTGCCAGCTGGATGATGAATCTCTGGTGCGCCAGCTGTACGGCGAGCCGACCATCACCGAGCGCCATCGTCACCGCTACGAAGTCAACAACATGTTGTTGAAACCGATTGAAGCTGCTGGTCTGCGCGTTGCGGGCCGTTCCGGGGATGATCAGTTGGTCGAGATCATCGAAGTGCCGAACCATCCGTGGTTTGTTGCCTGCCAGTTCCACCCGGAGTTTACTTCGACGCCGCGTGATGGGCACCCGCTGTTTGCTGGCTTTGTGAAAGCCGCGAGCGAGTACCAGAAGCGTCAGGCGAAGTAAAAGAGTTAGAACGGCAATGCACCCAACTGGGTGCATTGTTTGTCTGGAGTTTTAGTTTAACTTGTACTGAGGAAAACCTAATGTCCAAAATCGTTAAAGTCATCGGTCGTGAAATCATCGACTCCCGTGGTAACCCGACTGTTGAAGCCGAAGTACACCTGGAAGGTGGTTTCGTCGGTATGGCAGCTGCTCCGTCAGGTGCTTCTACTGGTTCCCGCGAAGCGCTGGAACTGCGCGATGGCGACAAATCCCGTTTCCTGGGTAAAGGCGTAACCAAAGCTGTTGCTGCGGTAAACGGCCCGATCGCTCAGGCAATCCTGGGCAAAGATGCTAAAGATCAGGCTGGCATCGACAAGATCATGATCGACCTGGACGGTACTGAAAACAAATCTAACTTCGGTGCGAACGCTATCCTGGCTGTTTCTCTGGCAAACGCCAAAGCAGCTGCAGCGTCCAAAGGCCTGCCGCTGTACGCGCACATCGCGGAACTGAACGGCACTCCGGGCAAATACTCCATGCCGGTTCCGATGATGAACATCATCAACGGTGGTGAGCACGCTGACAACAACGTCGACATCCAGGAATTCATGATTCAGCCGGTTGGCGCGCCGACCCTGAAAGAAGCCGTACGCATGGGTTCTGAAGTGTTCCATCACCTGGCGAAAGTGCTGAAGTCCAAAGGCATGAACACTGCCGTTGGTGACGAAGGCGGCTACGCGCCGAACCTGGGTTCTAACGCCGAAGCACTGGCTGTTATCGCTGAAGCGGTTAAAGCTGCTGGCTACGAGCTGGGCAAAGACATCACCCTGGCGATGGACTGCGCAGCATCTGAATTCTACAAAGACGGTAAATACGTTCTGGCTGGCGAAGGCAACAAAGCGTTCACCTCTGAAGAGTTCACTCACTTCCTGGAAGACCTGACCAAACAGTACCCGATCGTCTCCATCGAAGATGGCCTGGACGAATCTGACTGGGACGGTTTCGCATACCAGACCAAAGTACTGGGCGACAAAATCCAGCTGGTTGGTGACGACCTGTTCGTAACCAACACCAAGATCCTGAAAGAAGGCATCGAAAAAGGCATCGCTAACTCCATCCTGATCAAATTCAACCAGATCGGTTCTCTGACCGAAACTCTGGCTGCCATCAAGATGGCGAAAGACGCTGGCTACACCGCTGTCATCTCTCACCGTTCTGGCGAAACTGAAGACGCGACCATCGCTGACCTGGCTGTCGGTACCGCTGCAGGCCAGATCAAAACCGGTTCTATGAGCCGTTCTGACCGCGTTGCTAAATACAACCAGCTGATTCGTATCGAAGAAGCGCTGGGTGAGCAAGCGCCGTTCAACGGTCGTAAAGAGATCAAAGGCCAGGCATAATCCTGTCTTTGTGAAATAATAATGCCAGCCTCAGGGCTGGCATTTTTTTTACCTCGTCGGCGATTATTTAAAATCGACGGCCATTTGCTGGGGGATCGACAGCCCGCGAGTGGTCTCCACGCAGCGGTCGATGTAATCCGTAAAACGCGGTGGTTTTGGCATTCCCATGCTCAACAGCTTGTCGTTACTAAAGCGCACATTCAACGTAGCGAACGCGCCATATAAGCGCATGGCTTTCAGCATCAGACGTTCATTGCATGGCCCAAATATCCCTTTCAGTTCACGACGCATTTTGACCAGCGTGTCATAGCTGACCTGGGCGTACTTATCCCCCACCGGGGCCTGTTCGAGGGCCTGAGCCATCGCCCGGTCGATTTCGGCAAACTTCACGCTATTCTCCTCCCCGGCAGAGATGTGCACCACTTCGCCGTGAGCCAGCGGCTGGTTAAGCAGCATCAGCAGGGCATCAGCGCAGTAGTCCACCGGGATGACATCGATTCGGTCCTCCATGGAACATAAAAATTTCTGCAGCATCAGCCCCATGCTGAACACCCAGAAAATACTGCTGGAAGGCCGGCAGCCGTGATGGGTATGACCCACCACGATAGAAGGGCGGGCAATGACCAGCGGCAGTGTAGGGCAATGCTGCTGCATCAACTGCTCGATGGTTGATTTCGAGTGGGTGTATTCCACCAGGTGCTCAGCGCGTTCCCGAAACTCCGCGCTTTCGGCGACCAGTGAATCCGGCTCAGGCGAACATGACATCGCTGTGCCGACGTGCAGAAAACGCTGCAGACCCTCAACCTGCGCCATCCGTTGCGCCAGGCGCAGCGTACCCTCAACGTTAACCTTCCAGATGAGCGGGTTGCTGCCAAACGAGGCGACAGCGGCGCAGTTGAGGACATGCGTCACCTGATCGAGGCGCGGATCGTTAAGAAAATGCTCCGGAGAAGCGAGATCGCCCAGCAGGATATGCTGCGGGTGAAGCATCGCCAGCTTCTCCTCGGCGATGTTGAACTTACGCATGTTCTCTTTGACTCGTTCGAGGCCTGCCTCGGGGCTATCAGCACGCACGAGCAGTAGCAGATCTAACCGGGTTTCCTGATGGAGTATTTTCTCTAACGCGGCACCGCCCAGAAACCCCGTAACGCCGGTAATTAATAATGTGGTCATAAACGCTATCTCATTATGGTTGGTCTGCGGGATTCTAGGCGGGCAAAAGTAAACGACGATTAAATAAAGAAGGGGCCCGATCAGGGATTTATTAAGACCAGTTTAAGGTTATTATTACCGGCGGATTGAATTGGACTCGCAGATCGGCCAGATAATTCACTCTTTCATGTATCAGTTTGTACATCACTGTATTTTAAGGTTTTTTATTTTGCTGTCTGGACCTTTTATTTTATCCTGAATGACAGGAATAACATTTTCTGTTACACATTTTCAGTCCACGTGTCAGAATATTAATTATTTTAATTCTTATCATGCTAATAAATTAAGCCAAAAGAAAAGATTGTTTCTTTAATCAATAATATTATTCCCGACACGGATATTGACGAAGGGGTAAAAAAGGGATCGCAGCGCAGGACAAGACCTGTGCGCTGAAATCTGCGATAATGGACGTTTATGACCCTAAACAGAGATGACTATGCAGTACCCGATTAACGAGATGTTCCAGACCCTGCAAGGCGAGGGTTACTTCACCGGCGTGCCTGCCATTTTTATTCGTCTGCAGGGATGCCCGGTAGGATGCGCGTGGTGCGACACTAAGCATACCTGGGACAAGCTGGCCGATCGGGAAGTGTCGTTGTTCAGCATCCTGGCGAAAACCAAAGAGAGCGATAAGTGGGGGCCGGCAAGCAGCGAGGATCTGCTGGCGATTATTGGGCGCCAGGGGTGGACTGCCCGCCACGTGGTCATTACCGGCGGTGAACCCTGCATTCATGATTTAACGCCGTTAACCTCGCTTCTGGAACAAAACGGCTTTAGCTGTCAGATTGAAACCAGCGGCACCCATGAAGTGCGCTGCAGCCACAACACCTGGGTGACGGTATCCCCGAAGGTTAATATGCGTGGCGGGTATGATGTGCTGTCGCAGGCTCTGCAGCGGGCGGATGAGATCAAGCATCCGGTAGGGCGCGTCCGCGACATCGAAGCGCTGGACGAACTGCTGGAAACGCTGAGCGATGACAAACCGCGGATCATCGCCCTGCAGCCGATCAGTCAGAAAGAAGACGCGACGCGCCTGTGTATCGACACCTGCATCGCCCGTAACTGGCGCCTGTCCATGCAGACGCACAAATATTTGAATATTGCCTGATAAAAAAAAGCCCGGCAGCGTACTGACCGGGCTTTTTTTTCGCTTACTCGCCGCGATAGATGCAGCCAGCGGTGCAGGTCTCTTTGACCATCACGGCGCTCAGCAGCGGTACCCGCGGTTTCATCTCATCCCAGATCCATTTCGCCAGCACTTCGCTGGTGGGGTTTTCCAGACCGGGGATATCGTTCAGATAATAGTGGTCCAGGCGATCGTATGTCGGCTTGAAGGCGGCCTTCAGCTCGGCAAAATCCATGATCCACCCGGTATGGGGATCGACTTCACCGGTGATCTCCAGACGCACCATAAAGGAGTGGCCATGCAGGCGACCGCATTTGTGTCCTTCCGGGACGTGCGGCAGGTGGTGGGCGGCTTCGAAGGTGAAATCTTTAAACAGCGTGGTGGACATCATTGACTCTCAACAGGACGAAAAAAACCGCCGTAGGGTACCGGAAAGCACATTTTTTCGCATTAACTAAAACGGCCCTGAACAGAAAATGGACACATTTATCTGGGTTATCTGAATTAAATATTTATATTTCATGTGGTTATTTAATCGATTTTGTTGTTAATAACTACAACTAAAACAGGTTAGTCCATTTGGTTATTTATTATTTCCATCCCTTCTTTAATTGTTACTATCAGCACCGTTACCCTTCTATTCTCTTCTGTTTTTGTCGCGCTGACAGGGCGCGAACAACAGCTTTGCTTACTGGAACAAACGACGCATGACGACACAGGCCACACCTTCCAACTTGCTGCCGCTCAACCCGGAGCAACTGGCGCGCCTTCAGGCGGCCACCACTGACTTCACGCCCACTCAGCTTGCCTGGGTGTCTGGCTATTTCTGGGGCGTGCTGAATCAGCAGTCCGGCGCGGCTGTGGCCGTTCCTGCCCAGGCCGCTGAGGTGCCCTCGATCACGCTGATTTCCGCCTCGCAAACCGGCAATGCCCGCCGCGTCGCCGAAGCGCTGCGCGACGATCTGCTGGCAGCGAAGCTGAACGTGAAGCTGGTGAATGCAGGCGATTATAAATTCAAACAAATTGCTGCGGAAAAACTGCTGGTGGTCGTGACGTCCACCCAGGGGGAAGGTGAGCCGCCGGAAGAAGCGGTCGCATTGCATAAGTTCCTGTTCTCGAAAAAAGCGCCGAAGCTGGACGGGAGCGCGTTCGCTGTCTTTGGCCTCGGCGATACTTCTTATGAATTCTTCTGCCAGTCTGGCAAAGATTTCGACAGCAAGCTGGCCGAGCTCGGCGCGGAACGCCTGCTCGATCGCGTCGATGCCGACGTCGAATATCAGACCGCGGCTGCGGAATGGCGCGCGCGCGTCGTTGAGGTGCTGAAAGCCCGTGCGCCAGTTGCCGCGCCCGCCCAGCTGGCCACCAGCGGCGCGGTGAACGACATCCATACCAGCCCGTACACCAAAGAGGCTCCGCTGTCGGCGACCTTGTCGGTCAACCAGAAAATCACTGGCCGCGATTCCGAAAAAGATGTGCGCCATATCGAAATTGACCTCGGTGATTCCGGTCTGCGCTATCAGCCGGGCGACGCGCTGGGCGTCTGGTATCAAAACGATCCTCAACTGGTCAAAGAGCTGGTGGAGCTGCTGTGGCTGAAAGGTGACGAGCCGGTAACCGTTGATGGCAAAACTCTGCCGCTGGCGGAAGCGCTGGAGTGGCATTTTGAGCTGACGGTTAACACCGCGACTATCGTCGAAAACTACGCCACCCTGACCCGCAGCGAATCGCTGCTGCCGCTGGTGGGCGATAAAGCTCAGCTGCAGCAGTATGCTGCTGCGACGCCGATCATCGATATGGTCCGTTTCTCGCCGGCACAGCTGGACGCCGAGGCGTTAATCGGTCTGCTGCGTCCGCTGACGCCGCGCCTGTACTCCATTGCCTCCTCACAGGCGGAAGTGGAGAGCGAAGTGCATGTCACCGTGGGCGTGGTGCGCTATGAAATAGAAGGCCGCGCCCGGGCTGGCGGTGCCTCCAGCTTCCTCGCCGACCGTGTGGAAGAAGATGGCGAAGTCCGCGTCTTTATTGAACACAATGACAACTTCCGTCTGCCGGCTAACCCGGAGACGCCGGTGATCATGATTGGCCCGGGCACCGGCATTGCGCCGTTCCGCGCCTTTATGCAGCAGCGCGCAGCGGACGGGGCGCAAGGCAAGAACTGGTTGTTCTTCGGCAACCCGCACTTCACTGAAGATTTCCTCTATCAGGTAGAGTGGCAGAGCTATGTGAAGGAAGGTCTGCTGACCCGTATTGACCTGGCCTGGTCCCGCGATCAACAACAAAAAGTCTATGTACAGGACAAACTGCGCGAGCAGGGGGCCGAGCTCTGGCGCTGGATTAATGATGGCGCCCACATTTATGTCTGCGGCGACGCCAATCGTATGGCGAAAGACGTGGAGCATACGTTATTGGAAGTGATTGCCGAATACGGCGCGATGGACGCCGAAGCGGCGGACGAATTTTTAAGTGAGCTGCGCGTTGAGCGCCGTTATCAGCGAGATGTCTACTAATGAGCGAAAAACATCCGGGGCCTTTAGTGGTCGAAGGTAAACTGACCGATGCCGAGCGCATGAAGCTTGAGAGCAACTACCTGCGCGGCACCATTGCGGAAGATTTAAACGACGGTCTGACCGGCGGTTTTAAAGGCGATAACTTCCTGCTGATCCGTTTCCACGGCATGTACCAGCAGGACGATCGCGATATCCGCGCGGAACGCGCCGCCCAGAAGCTGGAGCCGCGCCATGCGATGCTGCTGCGCTGCCGTCTGCCGGGCGGGGTGATCACCACCACCCAGTGGAAGGCGATCGATAAGTTTGCCGCGGACAACACCATTTACGGCAGTATTCGTCTGACCAACCGGCAGACGTTCCAGTTCCACGGCATTCTGAAAAAGAACGTCAAGCCGGTGCATCAGATGCTGCACTCGGTGGGGCTGGATGCGCTGGCCACCGCCAACGATATGAACCGTAATGTGCTGTGCACCTCCAACCCGTACGAGTCGCAGCTGCACGCTGAGGCCTACGAGTGGGCGAAAAAGATCTCCGAGCATCTGCTGCCGCGTACCCGCGCTTATGCCGAGATCTGGCTGGATCAGAAAAAGGTCGCCACTACTGACGAAGAGCCGATCCTCGGTCAGACCTATCTGCCGCGTAAGTTTAAAACCACGGTGGTGATCCCGCCGCAGAACGATATCGATCTGCACGCTAACGACATGAACTTCGTGGCGATTGCCGAAAATGGCAAGCTGGTAGGCTTTAACCTGCTGGTGGGCGGCGGTCTCTCTATCGAACACGGCAACAAGAAAACCTACGCCCGCACGGCGAGCGAATTCGGTTATCTGCCGCTGGAGCATACTCTGGCGGTGGCGGAAGCGGTCGTGACTACCCAGCGCGACTGGGGCAACCGTACCGACCGTAAGAATGCGAAAACCAAGTACACCCTTGAGCGCGTTGGCGTCGAAACCTTCAAGGCGGAAGTGGAGCGCCGGGCCGGCATTAAGTTTGAGCCGATCCGCCCGTATGAATTCACCGGCCGCGGCGACCGCATCGGCTGGGTGAAGGGGATTGATGACAAATGGCACCTGACGCTGTTTATTGAAAACGGCCGCATTCTCGATTATCCGGGTCGTCCGCTGAAGACTGGCCTGCTGGAGATTGCTAAGATCCATAAAGGCGAATTCCGCATCACTGCCAACCAGAACCTGATCGTTGCCAGCGTACCGGAAGATCAGAAGGCGCGGATCGAGAAGCTGGCGCGGGATCATGGTCTGATGAATGCCGTTACTCCGCAGCGCGAAAACTCGATGGCCTGCGTCTCCTTCCCGACCTGCCCGTTGGCAATGGCGGAAGCCGAACGTTTCCTGCCGTCGTTTATCGACAAGGTGGAAGGGGTGATGAACAAGCACGGCGTGAGCGATGAGCATATCGTCACCCGCGTCACCGGCTGCCCGAACGGCTGCGGCCGCGCGATGCTGGCGGAAGTGGGACTGGTGGGCAAAGCGCCGGGGCGCTACAACCTGCACCTTGGCGGTAACCGCAGCGGCACCCGCATCCCGCGGATGTACCGTGAGAATATTACCGAGTCGGAAATTCTCGACTCGCTAGACGAACTGGTAGGGCGCTGGGCGAAAGAGCGCGAAGCGGGTGAAGGCTTCGGCGACTTTACGGTGCGTGCGGGCATCATTCGCCCGGTGCTCGACCCAGCCCGCGATTTCTGGGAATAACATCCTGGTGCCCGGTGGCGCGTAGCGACCCGGGCCTGTAAAACCCGTAGGCCGGGCAAACGCAGTGCCGCCCGGTAAAACAGGCAAACGAGGTTTATATGTCCGTACTCGATCTAAACGCGCTTAATGCATTGCCGAAAGTGGACCGTATCCTGGCGCTGGCGGAGACCAATGCGAAGCTGGAGAAGCTCAGCGCCGAAGAACGCGTAGCGTGGGCGCTGGAAAATCTGCCTGGCGAGTATGCTTTATCTTCCAGCTTTGGCATTCAGGCGGCGGTGAGTCTGCACCTGGTGAATCAGCTGCGCCCGGATATTCCGGTGATCCTCACGGATACCGGCTATCTGTTTCCGGAAACCTATCAGTTTATCGATGAGTTAACCGACAAGCTCAAGCTGAACCTGAAGGTCTATCGGGCGCAGGAGAGCGCCGCCTGGCAGGAGGCGCGTTACGGTAAGCTGTGGGAGCAGGGCGTTGAGGGCATTGAGAAATACAATGAGATCAACAAAGTCGAGCCGATGAACCGGGCGCTGAAAGAGCTCAATACCCAGACCTGGTTCGCTGGTCTGCGCCGCGAGCAGTCCGGTAGCCGGGCGACCTTACCGGTGCTGGCTATCCAGCGCGGGGTGTTCAAGGTGCTGCCGATTATCGACTGGGATAACCGGACGGTGTATCAGTACCTGCAAAAGCACGGGCTGAAATACCACCCGCTGTGGGATCAGGGCTATCTGTCGGTAGGCGATACCCACACCACGCGCAAATGGGAGCCGGGCATGGCAGAAGAAGAGACCCGGTTCTTCGGGCTTAAACGCGAGTGCGGATTGCACGAGGGTTAAGCTGTTAGCGCTTTCTTTGGGTGATAATTCAAGAAGAACACGCGGGTGATACCGCGCGTTCTTTTGTGCGTATCAACTTTTCTTCTCCACCTTCGCCAGCTCTTTCACCAGCGGCAGCATCACTTTCACTACCTCGCGGCTGCGGCGTTCTATGCGTCCCGGCAGCGCGTGGTCGAGATACTGCTGATTATCAATCTGCACGCTATGCCAGCTGGTGCCGTCCGGGAAGGCGCGGGATTTCTGGCGCTGCTGATAGCCATCCTTTTTGCCGAGTGACCAGTTGGTTGCCTCGACCGACAGCACCGGGATCCCCGCGCTGTCGAAGACGCTGGCGTCGTTACAGCAGGCGGTGCCTTTTGGGTATGCTGGGTTCAGTCCTGGATTGGTCGCCGCGACAATCCCCTTGCTGCGGGCGATAGCCAGCGCACGGTCGCGGGTTAGCTTACGCACCGAGGCCGGCGTGCGGCGGCCACTGTTGAAGTAAAGCTTATCGCCCACCACCAGATTATCGAGGTTGATCACCAGCAGGGTATTTTTCTTTTCCGCCTCACTCATGCGCTGCAGCAGATTTTGCGCCCCGAGACGACCTTCCTCTTCACCGCTGGTGGCGATAAAGCGAATGCCATAGCGGGTGGGGATATTCTTTAAATGATCCGCCAGCTCCAGCATCACGCCGAGCCCCATCGCGTTGTCGTCGATGCCCTGCAGCGTCAGGCCGCCAAGGTTGTTCTCCACGTCTTTATCGCTCTGCGGCGCGTAGGTATCGAGGTGCGCCATAATAATGATTTGCTGGCGGGACTGGCCTTCATGGGCGGCGATCACCGTACTGCCGGTGGCGTTATGCCAGTTCTTACGCTGATTGTTATCGGTATAGATGTAGCGGGTATTGAAGCTGCGCACGTCGCTCTGATACCCCATCCGGGCGAACTGCTGGCGGAGGTACTCGGCTGACAACATCTCGGCTGGTGTTCCGGTCATTCGTCCCGGGAAGACGGTGGCGATATGACGGGCCTGGCTACTGGCGGCGTCGCCCAGCGCGCTGAAAGCGGGGGCGGCGGCGAAAACAAAACCGGTGCCGAGCGCCAGAGGAAGCAGACGGCGGCACAACGCGGAAAACATAAGGGGTCCTTACACGAACAAGACAATTTGACGCGTACAGTATGAAACTGTGACCGCGGTTAAACAATTTCAATTGCTCTTAAATAGCGGAAAAATAGCGCGTTAAGCACTTTTTGATATTTGTATTTCCACAGCGTTATTCCTTTGCGTCACAACTCATTCCATTTCGTAATTTCATTTGCTCTCAGGCGCACCCTATAGTCGCAGTATCGCTGATTGTAAGAGAGTTGTTGCGCCGTGGATTACTTGCCCCTTTTTGCCGAACTGAAACAAAGGCCCGTGCTGGTGATCGGCGGCGATGAGATTGCTGAACGCAAGATTAAATTCCTGCTGCGCGCTCAGGCGCAGGTGCAGGTGGTCGCCGGGACGCTCTCTCCGGCGCTGGCCGATCTGGCGGCGCGCCAGGCGCTTAGCTGGCGGGCGACGGAATTTAGCGAGTCGCTGGTGGATGATGTCTTTCTGGTGATTGCGGCCACGGAGGATGAGGCGCTTAATCAGCGGGTGTTTGCGGCGGCTAACGCGCGCTACCGGCTGGTCAACGTGGTGGATAACCAGGCGCTGTGCTCGTTTGTCTTCCCTTCTATCGTCGACCGTTCGCCGCTGCTGGTGGCGATCTCCTCCAGCGGCAAAGCGCCGGTGCTGTCGCGTATTCTGCGCGAGAAAATTGAAGCGCTGCTGCCGACGAACCTCGGGCGGCTGGCGGAATCGGCGAGCTACTGGCGCAACCATCTGAAAACCCGTCTGACGACCACCGAAGCGCGTCGCCGCTTCTGGGAACGCGTCTTTACCGGCCGCTTTGCCAGCCTGATGGTGGCGGGCAATCATGCGGAGGCGGAAAAGGCGCTGCAGGATGAGCTGGATAAGCCCGAACGCGAGACGGGAGAAATTATTCTGGTGGGCGCCGGGCCGGGCGATGCCGGGCTGCTGACCCTTCGTGGTCTGCAGGCGATCCAGCAGGCGGACGTGGTTTTCCACGACCATCTGGTGACCCCGCCGGTTCTCGAGCTGGTGCGCCGTGATGCCGAGCTGATCTGTGTCGGCAAACGCGCCGGCGAGCACTCGGTGCCGCAGCATGAAACCAATCAGCTGCTGGTGGCGGCGGCGAAGGCGGGGAAAACCGTCGTGCGTCTGAAGGGCGGGGATCCGTTTATTTTTGGCCGCGGCGCAGAAGAGCTGCAGGCTGCCGCCGAAGCGGGGATCCCGTTCCAGGTGGTGCCTGGCGTCACTGCTGCTGCCGGGGCGACGGCCTACGCCGGTATTCCGCTGACCCATCGCGACTATGCGCAAAGCGCCGTCTTTGTCACCGGCCACTACAAGCCGGACAGCGCCCCCTTCGACTGGTCGCTGCTGGCGAAGAGCCAACAAACGCTGGCGATCTACATGGGCACCATGAAGGCGGCGGAAATCAGCGCCCAGTTGATCGCCCACGGTCGCGACAGCGCTACGCCGGTCGCGGTGATTTCCCGCGGTACCCGCGACGATCAGCAGACGATAACCGGCACATTGCAACAACTCGAACACCTGGCGAAAGACGCCCCGATGCCCGCCCTGCTGGTGGTCGGCGAAGTGGTGCAGCTGCATCAGCAGCTCGCCTGGTTTCAACATACATCATCCGCCGAAGGGTTTAACGCTTCGGTGGTCAATCTGGCTTAAGGAACGGTTATGGACCAAAAACGACTCACTCACCTGCGGCAACTGGAGGCGGAAAGCATCCATATTATTCGTGAGGTGGCCGCCGAATTTTCTAACCCGGTGATGATGTACTCCATCGGGAAAGATTCCAGCGTAATGCTGCATCTGGCGCGCAAAGCGTTTTATCCGGGAACCCTGCCGTTCCCGCTGCTGCACGTCGATACCGGCTGGAAATTCCGTGAGATGTATGAGTTCCGCGACCGTACCGCCAAAGCCTACGGCTGTGAGCTGCTGGTGCATAAAAACCCGGAAGGGGTGGCGATGGGCATCAACCCGTTTGTCCACGGCAGCGCTAAGCATACCGATATCATGAAAACGGAAGGCCTGAAGCAGGCGCTGAACAAATACGGCTTTGACGCCGCGTTCGGCGGCGCGCGTCGCGACGAAGAGAAATCCCGCGCGAAAGAGCGCATCTACTCCTTCCGCGACCGCTTCCACCGCTGGGACCCGAAAAATCAGCGTCCGGAGCTGTGGCACAACTACAACGGCCAGATTAACAAAGGCGAAAGCATCCGCGTCTTCCCGCTCTCCAACTGGACTGAGCTGGATATCTGGCAGTACATCTATCTGGAAAATATTGAAATCGTGCCGCTGTATCTGGCCGCTGAGCGCCCGGTGCTGGAGCGCGACGGTATGCTGATGATGATCGATGACGACCGTATCGATCTGCAGCCGGGCGAAGTGATTGAAAAACGGATGGTGCGTTTCCGTACCCTTGGCTGCTGGCCGCTGACCGGCGCAGTGGAGTCTGAAGCGCAGACGCTGCCGGAAATTATTGAAGAGATGCTGGTATCGACCACCAGCGAACGTCAGGGCCGCGTGATTGACCGCGACCAGGCCGGCTCGATGGAGCTGAAGAAACGTCAGGGGTATTTCTAAGGAGCCGCCATGAACACCACAATTGCCCAACAAATTGCTAATGAAGGCGGCGTAGAAGCTTACCTGCACGCGCAACAGCACAAGAGCCTGCTGCGTTTTCTGACCTGCGGCAGCGTCGATGATGGCAAAAGCACCTTAATTGGCCGTCTGCTGCACGATACGCGCCAGATCTATGAAGACCAGCTGTCGTCTCTGCACAACGACAGCAAGCGTCACGGTACCCAGGGCGAAAAACTGGACCTGGCGCTGCTGGTGGACGGCCTGCAGGCTGAGCGTGAGCAGGGCATCACCATCGATGTCGCTTACCGCTACTTCTCGACCGAAAAACGCAAATTTATCATCGCCGACACCCCGGGGCACGAGCAGTACACGCGCAATATGGCCACCGGCGCGTCAACCTGCGACCTGGCGATCCTGCTGATCGATGCGCGCAAAGGCGTGCTCGACCAGACCCGCCGTCACAGCTTTATCTCTACGCTGCTGGGCATTAAACACCTGGTGGTAGCGGTCAACAAAATGGATCTCGTCGAGTTTAGCGAAGCGCGCTTCAACGAGATCCGGGAAGATTATCTGACTTTCGCCGAGCAGCTGCCGGGCAACCTCGATATCCGCTTTGTACCGCTGTCGGCGCTGGAAGGCGATAACGTCGCCAGCCAGAGCGCGAATATACCGTGGTACAGCGGCCCGACCCTGCTGGAAGTCCTCGAAACCGTGGAGATCCAGCGGGTGGTCGAGAGCCAGCCGCTGCGCTTCCCGGTGCAGTATGTTAACCGTCCGAACCTCGATTTCCGCGGCTTCTCCGGCACGGTCGCCTCTGGCACGGTTACCGTTGGCCAGCGTCTGAAGGTGCTGCCGTCGGGCGTCGAATCGAGCGTGGCGCGTATCGTCACCTTCGACGGCGACCTGCAGGAAGCTGCCGCCGGCGAAGCCATTACCCTTGTGCTGAAAGATGAAATCGACATCAGCCGCGGCGACCTGCTGGTTGACGCGCAAGCCTCGCTGCCGACGGTGCAAAGCGCCAGCATCGACGTGGTGTGGATGGCAGAGCAGCCGCTGACCCCGGGCCAGAGCTACGACATCAAAATCGCCGGCAAGAAGACCCGCGCTCGCGTCGACGCTATCCGCTACCAGGTCGATATTAACAACCTGACCCAGCGTGAAGTCGAGTCTCTCCCGCTGAACGGCATTGGGCTGGTGGAGCTGACCTTTGACGAACCTTTAGTGCTGGATCCGTATCAGCAAAACCCGGTGACCGGCGGGCTTATCTTTATCGATCGCCTTACCAACGTCACCGTGGGCGCCGGGATGGTCAACGAGCCGCACCTGCAGGCGTCGACGTCGGCATCGCAGTACAGCGCCTTCGAGCTGGAGCTGAACCAGCTGATCCGTAAACACTTCCCGCACTGGGACGCCCGCGACCTGCTGGGAGGCCAATAATGGCCCAGCATGACGAAAACGTCGTCTGGCATGCCCATCCTGTGACCCAGCAGCAGCGGGAGCAGCATCACGGCCATCGCGGCGTGGTGCTGTGGTTTACCGGCCTTTCGGGGTCGGGTAAATCCACTGTCGCCGGGGCGCTGGAAGAGGCGCTGCATGAGCGCGGCGTCAGCACCTATCTGCTGGACGGCGACAACGTGCGCCATGGTCTGTGCAGCGATCTGGGATTCAGTGATGAGGATCGCAAAGAGAACATTCGCCGCGTCGGCGAAGTGGCCAGGCTGATGGTCGATGCCGGGCTGGTGGTATTGACGGCATTTATATCACCACACCGCGCGGAACGGCAGATGGTGCGCGAGCGCCTGGGGGAGGGACGCTTTATCGAAGTGTTCGTCGATACCCCGCTGGCCATCTGCGAGGCGCGGGATCCGAAAGGATTATACAAGAAGGCGCGGGCAGGGGAATTACGCAATTTCACCGGCATAGACTCGGTCTATGAGGCACCGGAAAAGGCGGAAATTCATCTGGATGGTGAACAATTGGTAACAAATTTGGTGCACCAACTATTAGACCTGCTGCAACAGAGCGATATTATCAGATCCTGAAACGGCAGCGGCATCGAGGGGTGCCGGTTGCCCGGTCTACAGGATTCGATATGCGCAATACCCAGAACCTCAGTATTATTCGTTCAGAACCGCCTCCGGCGATCGGCGACGAGACCACCTGGTCTCTGTCGGGCGCTGCTGTGGGCTTTATTTCATGGCTGCTGGCGCTGGGTATTCCCTTCCTTCTCTATGGCAGTAATACGCTCTTCTTCCTCCTTTACACCTGGCCGTTCTTCCTTGCGTTGATGCCGGTGGCGGTAGTGGTCGGTATTGCGCTGCACTCTCTGCTCAATGGCAAACTGCTCTATAGCGCCAGCGCGACCATCCTGACCGTCGGGCTGATGTTTGCGCTACTCTTCCTCTGGCTGTTGGGATAACCCGTTTCCGGGATGAATCAAGCATGGGTATCGGCAGCAAAAATATGGTACAGTCCCCGCGTTACGCGGCATCGTCCGCGCGCCCCGGTAGCGTACCCGGGCGAGTTTTGGGATGATGATGCCGTTTTTCAGGGGGCAGGATGGGTAAACTAACGCTGCTATTATTAGCTTTGCTGGTCTGGCTACAGTATTCACTGTGGTTCGGTAAAAACGGCCTGCACGACTACACGCGGGTTAACGACGACGTCACCGCCCAGCAGGCGACTAACGCCAAATTAAAAGCACGTAACGATCAGCTATTTGCCGAAATTGACGACCTCAATGGCGGGCAGGAAGCGATCGAGGAGCGCGCGCGCAATGAACTCAGTATGACCCGCCCGGGCGAAACCTTCTATCGTCTGGTACCGGATGCGTCTAAACGCAACCAGGCATCGGGGCAACAGCAGAACAATCGATAACCAGGCCCAGGATTACGACATGGCAGCCACTTTTCCGGGCGTTTGCGCCGTGGTGCCGGCAGCCGGTTTTGGCCGCCGCATGCAAACGGAATGCCCGAAACAATATCTCTCAATCGGTAACAAAACGATTCTCGAACATGCCGTCGCCGCACTGCTGGCGAATGCGTGCGTCCAGCGCGTGGTGATTGCCGTCAGCCCCGGCGATCGGCGCTTCAGCCAGCTACCGCTGGCGCAGCACCCGCAAATTACCGTCGTGGATGGCGGCGCCGAGCGCGCCGATTCCGTGCTCGCGGGCCTGAAGGCGTTGCCGGAGGCGCAGTGGGTGCTGGTGCATGACGCCGCGCGCCCCTGCCTGCATCAGGACGACCTCAGCCGTCTGCTGGCGCTCAGCGAAACCAGCCGTGTCGGCGGGATCCTCGCGGCGCCGGTGCGCGACACCATGAAGCGCGCCGAGCCGGGCAAAACCGCTATCGCCCATACCGTCGATCGTAATGACCTGTGGCATGCGCTCACCCCGCAATTTTTCCCTCGCGAGCTGCTGGTGGATTGCCTCACCCGGGCGCTGAACGAGGGGGCGACCATCACTGATGAAGCCTCGGCGCTGGAGTACTGCGGCTTCCATCCGCAACTGGTCGCCGGTCGCGCGGATAATATTAAAGTGACGCGCCCGGAAGACCTGGCGCTGGCTGAATTTTACCTCACCCGTTCCCGACACCAGGAGAAAGCTTAATGCGAATTGGACATGGTTTTGACGTACACGCTTTTGGCGGTGAAGGCCCAATCATTATTGGCGGGGTACGCATTCCTTATGAAAAAGGGCTGCTGGCCCACTCCGACGGCGACGTCGCGCTGCATGCGCTGACCGACGCGCTGCTGGGCGCCGCGGCGCTCGGCGATATCGGCAAACTGTTCCCCGATACCGATCCGGCGTTTAAAGGCGCCGATAGCCGCGAACTGCTGCGCGAAGCGTGGCGTCGTATTCAGGCCAAAGGCTATACGCTCGGCAACGTCGACGTCACCATTATCGCCCAGGCGCCGAAGATGCTGCCGCATATTCCGCAGATGCGCGTCTTTATCGCTGAAGATCTCGGCTGCCATATGGACGACGTCAACGTGAAAGCGACCACCACCGAGAAGCTGGGCTTCACCGGCCGCGGGGAAGGGATCGCCTGCGAAGCGGTCGCGCTGCTGCGTAAGGCCGAAAAATGATCGCCTTTGACCAACTGACCTGGCTGCACGGCAAGCCGCAGAGCAGCGGGCTGCTGAAAGCCAATCCGGAAGATTTTCTGGTAGTGGAGGATCTGGGCTTTGCGCCGGACGGCGAAGGCGAACATGTGCTGGTGCGGATCCTGAAAAACGGCTGCAATACGCGCTTTGTCGCCGACGCGCTGGCGAAATTCCTCAAGATCCACGCCCGTGAAGTGAGCTTCGCCGGGCAAAAGGATAAGCACGCCGTCACCGAGCAGTGGCTGTGCGCGCGGGTGCCCGGCAAAGAGATGCCGGACCTGAGCAAATTTCAGCTCGAGGGCTGCCAGGTACTGGAATATGCCCGCCATAAGCGTAAGCTGCGTTTAGGCGCGCTGAAAGGCAACCAGTTTACCGTGATCCTGCGCGAGATTAGCCATCGCCAGGACGTGGAGACGCGTCTGCAGGCCATCGCTGAACGGGGCGTACCGAACTATTTCGGCGCGCAGCGCTTTGGCATTGGCGGCAGTAATCTGCAGGGCGCGTTGCGCTGGGCGGAAAGCGACGCGCCGGTGCGCGATCGCAATAAGCGCAGTTTTTGGTTGTCGGCGGCCCGCAGTGCGTTGTTTAATCAGCAAGTCAGTATTAGATTAAAAAAAACGGAATTTAATCAGGTTGTTGATGGCGATGCGCTACAATTAGCGGGGCGTGGGAGCTGGTTTGTCGTCACACCGGAAGAACTCGAGGTTTCGCAGGCGCGGGTGCACAACCGCGAACTGATGATCACGGCTGCGCTGCCGGGCAGCGGCGACTGGGGAAGCCAGCGCGACGCTCTGGCCGCCGAGCAGGCCGCCATCGCCGAAGAAACGTCGCTGCAGGCGCTGTTGGTGCGGGAGAAAGTTGAGGCGGCGCGCCGGGCGATGCTCCTCTATCCGCAGCAGCTTAGCTGGAACTGGTGGGATGACGTAACCGTTGAACTGCGTTTCTGGCTGCCGGCGGGCAGCTTCGCCACCAGCGTGGTCAGGGAGCTTATCAATACAACGGGTGACTATGCGAATATTGCTGAGTAACGATGACGGGATCCATGCGCCGGGGATACAGACCCTGGCAAAGGCCTTAAGGGAGTTTGCCGAGGTCCAGGTTGTTGCACCCGATCGTAACCGCAGCGGAGCCTCGAATTCGCTGACGCTGGAATCATCCCTGCGTACGTTTACCTTTGAAAATGGCGACATCGCCGTCCAGATGGGCACCCCGACCGACTGTGTCTATCTCGGCGTGAACGCGCTGATGCGCCCGCGTCCGGACATCGTCGTTTCCGGCATTAACGCGGGTCCCAACCTGGGCGATGACGTCATCTATTCCGGCACCGTGGCCGCAGCGATGGAAGGTCGCCATCTGGGGTTCCCCGCGCTGGCCGTGTCGCTGAACGGCTATCAGCATTACGATACCGCCGCGGCGGTAACCTGCACCATTCTGCGCGCCTTAAGCCGCGAGCCGCTGCGTACCGGACGGATCCTTAACATCAACGTGCCGGATCTCCCGCTTGATCAAATCAAGGGAATTCGCGTGACCCGCTGCGGCAACCGCCATCCGGCCGACCAGGTGATCCCGCAAAAAGATCCGCGCGGCAACACCCTGTACTGGATTGGCCCGCCGGGCGATAAGCGCGATGCCGGGCCGGGCACCGATTTTGCGGCAGTGGATGAAGGCTATGTTTCCGTGACGCCATTGCACGTCGATTTAACCGCCCATCAGGCGCATGAGGTAGTCAGCGATTGGCTGGAACGTGTCGGGGTTGACGGGCAATGGTAAGTAAACGTGTTGAAAGTTTGTTGAATCAACTGCGCACGCAGGGCATCGTCGATGAGCGTGTCCTCGAGGCGATCGCGCGGGTTCCGCGCGAAAAATTTGTTGATGAAGCCTTTGAACATAAAGCGTGGGAAAACACCGCGCTGCCGATTGGCCAGGGGCAGACCATCTCCCAGCCTTACATGGTGGCGCGGATGACCGAGCTGCTGACGCTGACGCCGGAGTCGCGCGTGCTGGAGATCGGCACTGGTTCCGGCTACCAGACGGCCATCCTGGCGCACCTGGTGCATCACGTTTGCTCGGTGGAGCGGATTAAGAGTTTACAGTGGCAGGCGCGTCGTCGCCTGAAACAACTTGATTTACATAATGTTTCAACCCGTCATGGCGATGGGTGGCAAGGTTGGCAGGCACGGGCGCCGTTTGATGCCATTATTGTGACGGCGGCGCCGCCGGAGATTCCAACCGCGCTGCTGGCGCAGCTGGATGACGAAGGCGTGCTGGTGCTGCCGGTTGGCGAAGAGCATCAGTTTCTCAAACGGATCCGTCGCCGGGGCAACGAATTTATCATTGATACCGTCGAGGCCGTTCGCTTTGTTCCCCTGGTGAAGGGGGAGCTGGCCTGAGACCCGGATTATTCCAGGTTTTTTTTGCCTGACTTTAGGCGTAGGGTGGACGCATTTTTCAGTGTCCTGGCCGGGCGCCGCCCGGTAAGCAAGATATTGGCAGTTAACATATTCCTGGGGGATAAATGAGCGCGGGAAGCACCAAATTTACCGTCAGCCGTATTGCGGCTCTTTCACTGGTTTCACTCTGGCTGGCCGGGTGTACCAACACCAATAATCCGCCAGCGCCGGTTAGCTCTGCCGGCGGTGCCGCCTCTTCCAGCACCAACTCCGGCATGCTGATTACGCCGCCATCCTCCGGCGTCAAGTCTGCTCCTCAGGCGCAGCCGATCCAGCCGGTACAGACCCAGACCATTCAGCCGCAGCCGACGCCGATGGCGCAGGAGCCAGTGCAGACGGTGAACGGTAAGATCGTTTACAACCGCAAATATGGCGATATTCCGAAAGGTAGCTACACCGGCGGCAGTACCTATACGGTCAAACGCGGCGACACGCTGTTCTATATCGCGTGGGTCACCGGCAACGATTTCCGTGACCTGGCGCAACGCAACAATGTCCCGGCCCCGTACGCCCTGAACGTCGGCCAGGTGCTGCAGGTCGGCAACGCTTCAGGCCAGCCGATCACCGGTGAAAACGCCGTTTCTCAGGCCAGCGCAAGGGCGAGCGGCGGTGCGACAGCCACCACAACTTCTGCACAAAAATCGACCGCGGTGGTTGCTTCACAACCGACTATTACGTATTCTGAATCTTCAGGTGAACAGAGTGCTACCAAGATGTTGCCTAATAATAAACCAGCGACCACGACCACAACGGTTGTCGCGCCGGTGACGGCACCAACAACGGTGAGCACAACCCAGCCGACTGCAAGCAGTACGTCAACCAGTTCGCCGATCTCATCATGGCGCTGGCCGACTGATGGCAAGGTTATCGAGAACTTTAGCGGCGCGGAAGGCGGCAATAAAGGTATCGACATTGCAGGCAGTAAGGGACAGGCTATTGTCGCGACCGCCGATGGGCGTGTCGTCTATGCCGGTAACGCACTGCGCGGCTACGGTAATCTTATTATCATCAAACACAACGATGATTACCTGAGTGCCTACGCTCATAACGATACCATGCTGGTTCGGGAGCAACAGGAAGTCAAAGCGGGGCAGAAAATCGCTACCATGGGTAGCACCGGAACCAGCTCAACAAGATTACATTTTGAAATTCGTTACAAGGGGAAATCCGTCAACCCGCTGCAGTACTTACCGCAGCGATAATTTGGCAAAGTACGGATAAGCGAAGCATCAGCTAACAGGCGCCAGGGCGGTGTCTACGTCCCTCTCGCAGAGAGGGCAGGGGAAATCGTCCAGGCGTCGTTTGTTGATGTGCCGTGGAAGGTGCTTTGCTCAGGGATCACGGGTAGGAGCCACCTTTATGAGTCAGAATACGCTGAAAGTTCATGATTTAAATGAAGACGCGGAATTTGATGAGAACGGAATTGAGGTTTTCGACGAGAAGGCCTTAGTAGAAGAGGAACCCAGTGATAGCGATCTGGCTGAGGAAGAGCTGCTGTCGCAAGGCGCAACACAACGCGTACTTGACGCCACTCAGCTTTATCTTGGAGAGATTGGTTATTCCCCACTGCTGACCGCGGAAGAGGAAGTCTATTTCGCGCGTCGCGCACTGCGTGGTGATGTCGCTTCACGCCGTCGCATGATTGAAAGCAACCTGCGTCTGGTGGTGAAGATTGCCCGTCGTTACAGCAATCGTGGTCTGGCGCTGCTGGATCTGATTGAAGAAGGTAACCTCGGTCTGATCCGCGCCGTTGAAAAGTTTGACCCGGAACGTGGGTTCCGTTTTTCGACTTATGCGACCTGGTGGATCCGCCAGACTATTGAACGGGCGATCATGAACCAAACCCGTACGATCCGTTTGCCGATCCACATTGTTAAAGAGCTGAACGTCTATCTGCGTACCGCGCGCGAGTTGTCCCATAAGCTGGACCACGAGCCGAGTGCGGAAGAGATTGCCGAACAGCTGGACAAACCGGTCGATGACGTCAGCCGTATGCTGCGTCTGAACGAGCGCATCACCTCCGTGGATACTCCGCTGGGTGGCGATTCAGAAAAAGCGCTGCTGGATATTCTGGCCGATGAGAAAGAGAACGGCCCGGAAGACACCACGCAGGACGATGATATGAAGCAAAGCATCGTCAAATGGCTGTTCGAACTGAACGCCAAGCAGCGTGAAGTTCTGGCGCGTCGTTTCGGTCTGCTGGGTTATGAAGCAGCCACGCTGGAAGATGTGGGCCGTGAAATTGGCCTCACCCGCGAGCGTGTGCGGCAGATCCAGGTGGAAGGTCTGCGTCGCCTGCGGGAAATTCTGCAGGGGCAGGGGCTGAATATCGAAGCGCTCTTCCGCGAATAAGATCTTTTCTCTCAAAAAGGCCCCCTCGACAGTCGGGGCCTTTTTCTTTGCGCTAGCCGAGTCGGGTTTCCTGCAGATGACGCCAGATCATTTTTCCTTCCGCTTGCTGAAAAATCGCCGTCGACCAGCGTACGTTCTCACTGCCATCAGCCAGCGTTTGGCTTTCACGGTATAGCACTGCGGCGCCGTCGTGCCATTCGCTAATGATTTTCGCCTGATCCACCGCGATGTGTAATCCCGGACGGGTTGCCCCCGCATGGTGGAAAAAACGGCTCACCGCCGGGTAGTCCATCTTCTCGCCGCCCGGAGGGATCATGATGAATTCGGCGGCAAAACGTGTCATCAGCGCCTCAGCGCTTCCTTCCCCCTGGCTTAACCAGCGTTCGATAAGGACATGGGCGTCGAGGACTTCCTGCAGATAAGGGTTCATGACTTCTCCAGTGTAGTGTGCAGGCGATGGATAATCGCCCGATTGTTCAGCCGCAGGCAAAACAGCAGCGGCAACAGGGTGATGGCAGCGGCGCTAATAAACCCCCCCTGCCAGGCGTAGACCGGCGGGAACACCCTCAGCAGCAGGGCGAGCAGCGCGCTGCCGGCAAAGAAGCTGAGCTGGCGGTTCAGATTCCACAGCGCGCTGGCGTCAGGCATCTCTTCGGCAGGCGTATGCAGGAAGGCGCTGCTTTGCGCAGTACTGCTGCATAAGCTGCCTCCGCCGCCCATCAGCGTAAAGGCCAGAATCAACAGCGCCAGCGGGCTGTGCGTATCGATCTTCAGCAGCAGCAGGATCCCCGCCGCCTGTAGCAAGCAGCCAACCATCACCAGCGGTCGTGGTCCGAAGCGGTTGAAATACCTGCCGGTAAAAGTGATGGCGGCAAACGAGGCCAGCGACCAGGGCACCATCAGGGCACCGATGGCCCCCGGCGCCATCCCGGTGACGCGTTGCAGGTAGAACATCCCGACCACGTTGACGCCAATGAACATCCCCGGTACGCAGAGGTAGATCAGCATCGCGAAGCGCAGCAGGGGATCGGCCAGCAACGACAGCGGAAGAAAGCGAGTTGGGCGAACCGGGCCGGGGCTGTCGTTCAGCCATCGCACCGCCAGCACAAAGGTTAGCAGAGCCACAGGCAGGCTGGCGAAAAAGACCCAGCGCCAGCTGAAGGCCTCGACTAACAGGCCGCCGATCGCCGGCGAGCAGGCTGGCGCCAGCAGGCCGACCAGCATCACCGCCGCCGAGAGTTTCGCCCGCTCATGCGGCTGAAACAGCGGCCACGTCAATGCCTGGCCAAGGGGGATTAACAGCCCGCCGCCCATCCCCTGCAGCGTCCGCCAGAAAATCAGCTCGCCGAGACTGCTGGCAAGCCCTGCCGCCAGCGCGCCGAGGCTGAACAGCCCCAGCGAGAGTAAAAACAGTCGTTTCGCCCCCCAGCGCTGACTAAGCCAGGCACTGAACGGTACGACGACCGTCAGACCGAGAATATAAGCATTGCTGACCCACGCCAGCTGAGAGACGGAAACCGTCAGCGCGCGGCTGATGGCCGGGAAGGCGATGCTGGCGATAAACATATTGATCAAATCGAGAAAAAAGCCGAACAGAAAAACGGTGGCAACGCGGTGGCGATAGGTCATGGTTCCCTCCCTCAGACAGGCGGCTACTGTAAACCCGGTTCTGCGGGGGATAAACGGGGCTGGTCGGGATATACTGTCTGAATATTTTTGACAATCATCCGGACGACAATGCTTAATCTTCAGCGTGTGACCATGTTTATCGCCGTGGTGGATGCCGGCAGCTTCACCCTGGCCGCTGCGGCGCTGGGGCAGACCAAGGCGGTGGTCAGCTTTAACGTGCGGCAACTGGAAAATGAACTGGGGGTGACCCTGCTGCTGCGCTCAACGCGTCGTCTGCGCCTCACCGACGCCGGGACGTTGTTCTATCAGCGTGGGGTGGCGCTGCTGAAAGCGGCGGAAAATCTGCAGGATGAGGTGCGGGCCAGCCATACCGGCTTAAGTGGCGAGCTGCGGATCACCACCACGCCGGAGTATGGCGCGCAGGTTATCATTCCGGCGCTGTCCGCGTTTGCCCGTCGTCACCCGGCGCTGCGGGTGCGCCACGTCTCCTCCTCCCATCATGCGGACCTCATTTCAGAACGATTTGATGTGGCGATACGCCTCGGTACGCTGGCCGATTCCCGCTATCGGGCGACGCGGATAGCCAGTTTCGCGATCCTGCCCGTCGCCTCTCCGGCCTGGCTGGCAAGCCATCCGGTGCAGACGCTGTCCGATCTGGCGCAAGCTGACTGGATTATTCATGAGCGTCTGTCGGCGCCGCTGCGCTGGCAGCTGCGCACGGATCAACAGACAGAGGTGGATTTCGCCATCGCCAGCGCGCCGCGCTTTTCAGCCGACAGCGCTACGGCGCTGATGAGCTTTGCCCTGGCCGGGTGCGGCATCGCCTTGCTGCCGGCATGGCTGGTAGCCGAAAAAGTGGCGCAGCGGGAGCTGGTGCCGCTCCTGTCGGAATACCATTTCCCACAGCAGGGCGTGTATGCCCTTTATCCCGATGCGCAGCATATGCCGACCCGGGTGCGGGCGTTTATTGACTTCCTGCGCGAGAAGGTCGGTTAAGCGCCCGTTCAGGGCGCCATCATTTTGCGCACCAGCCGGGTGAACTGTTCACGTTCGCCATCGCTCAGGCGGCCGAGAAACTCGTCATCGATCTCATTGCCCTGCGGAATCGAACGGTTAAGCAACGCCTCGCCTTGTTCGGTCAGATAGACAAAACGGCGGCGTTTATCGGCGGGATCGTGTTCCCGGCGCACCAGGCCGCGCGCCTCCATCCGGCTGAGCATCTCCGCCAGCGTGGCCTTGGTACTGACCGCCGCTTCAATCAGCACGACCTGCTCAATACCCGGCTGCTCCGCTACCGAGCGCATCACCGCATACTGAGGTTTAGTCAGGTCCGGTAACGCCTGCTGCCAGCGGGCGGTATGTTGTTGAAAAAGCTGGCGCAGCAGGTGAAATGCTTCGTTTCGTAACTCCATGAATACTCCGTAACAAAACTGTCACCTCTATGATAGCCGTTCGTACGCCATTTTATACCCTTTCTGCGTTTTTGATTAAAAATGCGCACGTATACGAACGATCTTGTCATCCCCGTCCGGAGAGGGTAATTTAAATATAAAGTTCGTGTACGAACAAAGTGAATGAGGTCTGGAATGAAACTGATTATTGGGATGACGGGGGCCACCGGGGCTCCGCTTGGGGTGGCATTGCTGCAGGCGCTACGTGATATGCCGGAGGTGGAAACCCACCTGGTGATGTCGAAATGGGCCAAAACCACCATCGAGCTGGAAACGCCCTGGACAGCGCGCGAAGTGGCCGCGCTGGCGGACTTTTCCCACAGCCCGGCAGACCAGGCCGCCACCATCTCTTCCGGTTCATTTCGTACCGACGGCATGATCGTTATTCCCTGCAGTATGAAAACGCTGGCAGGCATTCGCGCGGGTTATGCCGAAGGGCTGGTGGGCCGCGCGGCGGACGTGGTGCTCAAAGAGGGGCGCAAGCTGGTGCTGGTCCCGCGGGAAATGCCGCTCAGCACGATCCATCTGGAGAACATGCTGGCGCTGTCGCGCATGGGCGTGGCGATGGTGCCGCCGATGCCGGCTTACTACAACCACCCGGAGACGGTTGACGATATCACCAATCATATCGTCACCCGGGTGCTGGATCAGTTTGGCCTCGACTATCACAAAGCGCGCCGCTGGAACGGCTTGCGCACGGCAGAACAATTTGCACAGGAGATCGAATAATGGCTTTTGATGATTTGCGCAGCTTTTTGCAGGCGCTGGATGACCAGGGACAACTGCTGAAAATCAGTGAAGAGGTGAACGCTGAGCCCGATCTGGCGGCGGCCGCCAATGCCACCGGACGCATCGGCGACGGCGCCCCGGCGCTGTGGTTCGATAATATTCGCGGCTTTACCGACGCCCGCGTGACGATGAACACCATCGGCTCGTGGCAGAACCATGCCATCTCGCTGGGCCTGCCGCCCAACACGCCGGTGAAAAAGCAGATTGATGAATTCATTCGCCGCTGGGATAACTTCCCGGTGACGCCAGAGCGCCGCGCCAACCCGGCGTGGGCGGAAAACACCGTGGATGGCGACGATATCAACCTGTTCGATATTCTGCCACTGTTCCGCCTCAACGATGGTGACGGCGGTTTCTACCTCGATAAAGCCTGTGTCGTTTCGCGCGATCCGCTTGATCCTGACAACTTCGGTAAGCAAAACGTCGGTATCTACCGCATGGAAGTGAAAGGCAAGCGCAAACTCGGTCTGCAGCCGGTGCCGATGCACGATATCGCGCTGCATCTGCACAAAGCGGAAGAGCGTGGGGAAGATCTGCCGATTGCTATCACCCTCGGTAACGACCCGATTATTACCCTGATGGGCGCCACGCCGCTGAAATACGATCAGTCAGAATATGAAATGGCTGGCGCGCTGCGCGAGAGCCCGTATCCCATCGCCACCGCGCCGCTGACCGGCTTTGATGTGCCCTGGGGCTCGGAAGTGATCCTCGAAGGGGTCATTGAAGGGCGTAAGCGTGAGATCGAGGGGCCGTTCGGTGAGTTTACCGGTCACTACTCCGGCGGTCGTAACATGACGGTAGTGCGTATCGACAAAGTCTCGTATCGCAGCAAACCGATTTTTGAATCGCTCTATCTCGGTATGCCGTGGACCGAAATTGACTATCTGATGGGGCCGGCGACCTGCGTGCCGCTGTATCAGCAGTTGAAGGCAGAGTTCCCGGAAGTGCAGGCGGTCAACGCCATGTACACCCATGGTCTGCTGGCGATCATCTCCACCAAAAAACGCTACGGCGGTTTTGCCCGCGCGGTGGGCCTGCGGGCGATGACCACTCCGCACGGCCTCGGCTATGTGAAGATGGTGATCATGGTTGATGAAGACGTCGACCCGTTCAACCTGCCACAGGTGATGTGGGCGCTCTCCTCGAAGGTTAACCCGGCGGGAGACCTGGTGCAGTTGCCGAACATGTCGGTCCTTGAACTTGACCCAGGCTCCAGCCCGGCAGGCATCACCGACAAACTGATTATCGACGCCACCACCCCGGTTGCGCCGGACCTTCGCGGCCACTACAGCCAGCCGGTGCAGGATCTGCCGGAAACCAAAGCCTGGGCTGAAAAACTGACCGCTATGCTGGCCAACCGTAAATAAGGAGAAGAAGATGATTTGTCCACGTTGCGCCGATGAAAAGATTGAAGTCATGGCGACCTCGCCGGTGAAAGGGGTCTGGACCGTGTATCAGTGCCAGCACTGTCTTTACACCTGGCGAGATACCGAGCCGCTGCGCCGCACCAGTCGCGAACACTATCCGGAAGCGTTCCGCATGACGCAGAAAGATATTGATGAGGCACCGCAGGTGCCACACGTACCGCCGCTATTGCCGGAAGATAAGCGTTAATGAAAGGGGCCCGCTAAGTCGGGCCTTTTTTATATTTAGTACAATTATGGAAGCTATTTTTTCATTAAATTAAAAAATTACGCGAAGGGTTAATATACTGGGATGACTTTGCGAGCCTGCTTCCAGATTATTATAAAATCCGTCTGATTAATTCCTTGCAGATAAATTTCACGCCATGACGAGTATAGAATAGCGGCGGGTGCTTGAGGCTGTCTGGCCTTGAGCATTACCAGGACCCCAGACAGACGAAAGCCCCAGGAGATATTTCTATCAACTGAGGCTAGCGAATGAACATAGACAATTCAGATGTTAGTCTCTTCTTTGCAGGGAGGCAAGATATGCTGACAAAATATGCCCTTGTGGCAATCATCGTACTCTGTATTACGGTACTGGGATTTACGCTGTTGGTGCACAGCTCACTATGCGAGCTGAGTATTAAAGAGCGTAATATTGAGTTTAAAGCTGTTCTCGCTTACGAATCGAAGAAGTAGCATCCGCGCGGGGGCAACCCCGCGTATGGGTTGTCAGGACGCATCCTCTAGCACCCATTTTTAGTTTGTTAAAACGGCAGCGCTGAGCGGCGCTGCCGTTTTTCACCTTAATGGGTGGCTAAACCAGGCTTTTCAGACGGTAGATCCACTCCAGCGCCTGACGCGGGGTCAGGGAGTCGGGATCAAGATTCTCCAGCGCCTCAACCGCAGGCGAGGTCTCTTCCGGGGCGGCGAGCAGCGACATCTGCGTGCCGTCGACCTGGGTCGCCGCCGCGTTGGGCGAGATGCTCTCCAGCTCGCGCAGTTTCTGCCGCGCGCGCTTGATCACCTCTTTCGGCACCCCGGCCAGCGCGGCGACCGCCAGGCCATAGCTCTTGCTGGCCGCGCCATCCTGCACGCTGTGCATAAAGGCGATGGTATCGCCGTGCTCCAGCGCGTCGAGGTGGACGTTGGCGACGCCTTCCATTTTCTCCGGCAGCTGAGTGAGCTCGAAGTAGTGGGTGGCGAACAGCGTCAGCGCCTTGATTTTGTTGGCCAGATTTTCCGCACAGGCCCACGCCAGCGATAGCCCGTCGTAGGTGGACGTGCCGCGGCCAATCTCATCCATCAGCACCAGGCTATGCTCGGTGGCGTTGTGCAGAATATTGGCGGTTTCAGTCATCTCCACCATAAAGGTCGAGCGGCCGCTGGCCAGGTCATCCGCCGCGCCGACGCGGGTAAAGATGCGATCGATGGGCCCGATCTCCACCTTCTGCGCCGGGACGTAACTGCCGATATAGGCCAGCAGCGCAATCAGCGCGGTCTGGCGCATATAGGTACTTTTACCGCCCATGTTCGGCCCGGTGATGATCAGCATCCGCCGCTGCGGCGCCAGCTGCAGCGGGTTGGCGATAAACGGCTCTTTCAGCACCTGCTCGACCACCGGATGGCGGCCTTCGCTGATGCGAATACCTGGCTTATCGCTAAAGGTCGGGCAGCAATAGTTCAGGGTTTCCGCACGCTCCGCCAGGTTGACCAGCACGTCCAGCTCGGCCAGCGCGCTGGCGCTGGTTTGCAGGTCGGCGAGATGCGGCAGCAGCAGGTCGAACAGTTCGTCATAAAGCTGTTTTTCCAGTGCCAGCGCTTTGCCCTTGGAGGTCAGCACCTTATCTTCGTATTCCTTCAGCTCAGGAATAATGTAGCGTTCGGCGTTCTTCAGCGTCTGGCGGCGCACGTAGTGGATCGGCGCGAGGTGGCTCTGGCCGCGGCTAATCTGGATGTAGTAGCCGTGGACAGCGTTGTAGCCGACTTTCAGAGTATCGAGGCCCAGCCGCTCGCGCTCGCGGATCTCCAGCTTATCGAGATAATCGGTGGCGCCATCGGCCAGCGCCCGCCACTCGTCCAGCTCTTCGCTATAGCCCGGGGCGATGACTCCGCCGTCGCGGACCAGCACCGGCGGCGCGTCAATCACCGCGCGCTCCAGCAGTTCGCGCAGTTCGGTGAACTCGCCCATTTTCTCGCGCAATTTTTGCACCGGCTGACGGTCAACGTCGGCCAGCAGCTCACGCAGCAGCGGCAACTGCTGCAGGGCATGACGCATGCGGGCTAAATCGCGTGGACGGGCGGTACGCAGCGCCAGACGCGCCAGAATACGTTCCAGATCGCCGACCTGGCGCAGCACCGGCTGCAGCTCGGTATAGCGCTCCTGCAGCGCGCCGATGGTCTGCTGGCGCTCCACCAGCACGGCGGTATCGCGGACCGGCATATGCAGCCAGCGCTTGAGCATCCGGCTGCCCATCGGCGTCACCGTACAGTCGAGTACCGAGGCCAGGGTATTGTCGGTGCCGCCGGCCAGATTCTGGGTGATCTCGAGGTTACGGCGGGTGGCGGCATCCATAATGATGCTGTCCTGCTGGCGTTCCATGGTGATGGAACGGATGTGCGGCAGCGAGGTGCGCTGAGTGTCTTTGACATACTGCAGCAGGCAGCCGGCGGCGCACAGGCCGCGTGGGGCGTTTTCCACGCCGAAGCCGACCAGATCGCGGGTGCCGAACTGCAGGTTAAGCTGCTGGCGCGCGGTGTCGATTTCAAATTCCCACAGCGGGCGACGGCGCAGACCGCGGCGGCCCTCGATCAGCGACGATTCGGCAAAATCTTCCGCATACAGCAGTTCCGCCGGATTAGTACGCTGCAGCTCTGCCGCCATGGTTTCGCGGTCGGCCGGTTCACTCAGGCGAAAGCGCCCGGAGCTGATATCCAGCGTCGCGTAGCCAAAGCCCTTGCTGTCCTGCCAGATGGCGGCCAGCAGGTTGTCCTGGCGCTCCTGCAGCAGCGCTTCATCGCTGATGGTGCCCGGCGTAACGATACGCACCACTTTACGCTCGACCGGTCCCTTGGTGGTGGCCGGATCGCCAATCTGCTCGCAAATGGCCACCGACTCGCCCTGATTGACCAGTTTGGCGAGGTAGTTCTCCACCGCGTGGTGGGGGATGCCGGCCATCGGGATGGGTTCGCCCGCGGAGGCGCCGCGCTTGGTCAGCGAGATATCGAGCAGCTGCGACGCGCGTTTCGCATCGTCATAAAATAGCTCGTAAAAATCCCCCATCCGGTAAAACAGTAGAATGTCAGGATGTTGCGCCTTCAGCTTGAGATACTGCTGCATCATCGGCGTGTGGGCGTCGAGATTGTCAATTGTGCTCATGGGGTGTTATCCAGATCCCTGATTTGAAATGGCTGCGATTTTGTTGTTGTCGTCGTTATCACATGGATGAGACATGATAACGGAGATGGGCAGGTGAGGGAAACCGACGAAAGCGCGCGGCGCGATCCGGATTCCAGTTGCAGAGGGGGCGGGGTACCGTCACAGTGATTGAACCGCCGCCACGCGATCGTCTTCATACATTACGTTCGCCGTCGATGTTGTTCTGCCTTCTGGCCGCAGACCTCGTTACGACAACGGCTTGTGGTTGCTAGTCGTAAAGCCATTTACCTGCTTTTGCTGATTCGGCAAACATTTTGATGGTTAAAGGTTTACGCGTTTTTTCTACATCTTCTCGTTTTACTTTAAACCACCGAGTTAGCATTGGAGTATTCTCCCAAGGGAAATAACACGACCATTTAACACTGGAAAGATCAACATTAAATTTTTGTTCAAATTTATTTAAAGCGTCATGCAGATCGTCGCCGGGAGCATCAAATAAGTCATAATCAAGTTCCAATGGGATTTCTTTCCAATTTTTATCTAAACGGGTTGAGATCTCATCTTTAAACAAGTCTAAAACCTGATCTTGAATGCTTTTCATTAAAAGGATGTCCATTGTATACGGTCTTTGTGGCGAGCTATTGGTTTGTATTTTCGTGAGTTTTCCTTGAGGCTTGATAAATTGAGTTTACAAGTCCTATCCAACCTAACCACGGAACATAACGGGCGATAACAGCAGCAAGACTATTCGTTTTTCTCATTCTTACACCAACGGGTGTAGGAACCCTAATACCAAATGGAGTTTTTGCATTTCTCAGAAGCATCCTTCCATATTTAGAAACAACACTTGTTCCTTTTATTGCCTCTCCTGGCTTTGTTCTGGTTTTTAGCCAAGGTTGCCCGGCGAGGATAGCGGCACCAGATTCAATACCAATGCCAAGTTCGTCACAAAATTGTTCAAGAAAAATGACATCAAAAAGTTCACCAGCCGAAAGATTGGATTGTCCGTGATAGAAATAGGTTCCATTTAGTTCTTCTGTCGTATCCATTTGCTCATCTATTATGCTGTTTGTCTTTCATTCCAGGCATCGGTGAAAATTATATTTCCGTCACAATGTTTCCAGGTGATCTTCTCATATCTAAGTTCGACAGATTCAAGATGGTTGTTGTTCTTGTCTTCTGGGGAAGCCATTGTAGGAGATATTGATACGATTCGGACGCCTTCAAGTAGCATATTGAAGTATTCCACTTCTTGACCAGCATCGCTGATTTTATACCATTTGATTTCTGCAGATTTCAGGTTCTGACCAGTAGCTACTGCTTTGTAGAGGTATGGACTGGAATAGTCGAATTCTTTAACGATGATCATTGGTGAGTGCTGACGAGTGCCGGTAGGCTTGCCAGTGGCATTATCAGTGGGAATGGAGAGATTGTGATGAAACCCTTTAAATTCGATGCTGAACTCCCTGTCTGCAACATCACAACCACCTTTGATTAGTGCCCCACCGTCGTCGTATATCCACATATTACCTGGAATAGCCATGCTTCTTCTTCCCTCTATTATCATTAGTAAGAAAAACAGTGTATCGAGTTGATTAAGCGCAGTAAATAATCAATGTGTCGTTTTTGGATTAATACGGGAAATATCTTCTCTGTAATGATGGTTTATATTTAAAAATAGCTGTCGTAAATATTTCATTGGGTTATTACGCCATTGGTATAGATTTTAAATATAAATGACCCTCAATAATATAATGCAGGCAATTATTGCCAGAAAGCGTAAGCGCGGCGCGATCCGGATTCCAGTTGCGCCGCGCGGGGATTATGGCGCCAGATAAACCAGGGGGGCCGCGTTGTCCGGGTGCTGGACGAGGCGGACATCCGCCCCGTACCAGCGATGGATAACCGGCTGCTGGATCACCTCCTGCGGCGTGCCCTGGGCGACGAGATTTCCCTGGTGGAGCAGCAGAATGCGGTCGGCCCACAGGGCGGCGAGGTTAAGGTCATGCAGCACCACGCAGACATGCAGTTGCCCGCCGGCGGTGAGCCGTTTGAGCAAACGCAGCAGGTGCTGCTGATAGTAAAGATCCAGTGCCGAGGTGGGCTCATCGAGAAACAGCCAGCCCTGCGGCGCGCCGTCGCGCCACAGCTGCGCCAGACAGCGGGCCAGCTGCACCCGCTGCTGCTCGCCGCCGGAGAGGCCGGGATAGCGGCGACCGGCAAGGCCATCGCAGCCGGTGACGGCCATCACCGCCGCCAGCACCGCCGGATCTGCCGTCGCGCCCCACGGTGCGCGGCCCATGGCAATGACCGTTTCCACCGTCCAGTCGGCCTGCAGGGCCGTTCGCTGCAGCATGACCGCCCGACGGCGCGACAGCGCCTCGGGGGACCAGGCCTCCAGCGGCTTGCCTGCAAGACGGCGGGTGCCGCTGTCCGGAGTCAGATAGCCGGTCAACAGCCGCAGCAGAGTGGATTTCCCGGCGCCGTTCGGCCCGATAAGCGCCGTCATCTCGCCGCCGCGCAGTGCGACGGAGACGTTGTCGATGATCTGCCGCTGGCCGAGGCGAAGCGCCAGCCCCTGGGCGCAGTATTCATTAACCATGTCTGGAGTTCTCCCGACGAAAGACCAGCCACAGAAACCAGGGGGCGCCCAGCAGGCTGGTGAGCAGACCGACCGGCATCTCCGCCGGCGCCGCCACGGTGCGGGCCAGGGTGTCGGCCAGCAGAAGCAGGATCGCGCCGGCCAGCAGCGAGCCGGGGATCAGTCCGCGATGGTCCGGTCCCAGCCACAGGCGCATCAGGTGCGGCACCACCAGGCCGATAAAGCCGATGACTCCGCTGATGGCCACCGCGGCGGCCACCAGCACCGCGCTGCACAGCAGCAGCCAGCGCTGTAGCGCCTGCACGTTGACCCCGAGATAGTGTGCCTCTTCATCGCCAAGCTGCAGCAGATTGAGGCGGGACGCCATCCACCACACCGCCAGCGCCGCCGGGATAATCAAGGTTGCGACCACCAGCAGCGTCGGCCATTCGGCCTGCCCCAGACTGCCCATTCCCCACAGCGACAGCTGGCGCAGCTGGGCGTCATTGCTCAGCCAGGACAGGACGCCGACCAGCGCGCCGCACAGCGCGTTGATGGCGATCCCCACCAGCAGCAGGCGCGACAGCGAACCCTCCTCCGCCCGGCTGAGGATGAAAATCACCACCATCACCGCCAGGCTGCCAATAAACGCCGCCAGCATCGGCATGTACAGGGCGATCAGCCCCGTAGCGGAGAACGGAAGCACCAGCCAGCTGGCCACCGCCAGCGCGGCGCCGCTGCTGATGCCCAGCAGGCCCGGGTCGGCAAGCGGATTTCGAAACAGCCCCTGCATCACGCAACCGGAGAGGGCCAGCGCCGCGCCCACCAGCAGGGCCAGCAGCACCCGCGGCAGACGGATATTCAGCCAGATGTGGCGCAGCATCTCATCCCCGGAAGGCAGCAAGTTGACCAGCGGCAAGCGCATGGCGCCGAGGGTGGTGGCAAACAGCGTCAGGAAGACCAGCAGCAGCGTCATCAACAGCAAACGACGGGCGAGGGCAGGGCGCATCAGGGCAACTGCTCCGCTTTGTTTCGCAGCGCGATTATCGCCTGCGGTGTGCGCGGCCCGAAGCCCAGCAGGGCCATGTCGTCGATCGTCAGCAGCTGTTTATGACGCCCCGCCGGGGTCTGTGCCAGGCCGGGCAGTTTCCACAGCCCGGCTTCGCCGCCCATCCCTTTGAGACCATCGGCGGAGATCACCACCAGATCCGCCTGGCTGGCGGCGACCCCTTCCTGCGACATGGCGCGATAGTGGTCGAAGCCCTGCATCGCGTTCTGCAGCCCGGCGGCGCGAATGGCGCCATCGGCCGCGGTGTGCTGTCCGGCCACCAGGGTATTCATTCCGCCATGGCTGAGAATAAACAGCACCCGCTTAGCAACCGGCTGCGTGGGAATGGCGGCGATCTGTTGCTGAAGCTGCTGGCGCAGCGCGTCGCCTGCCGCCGTTTTGCCTAACGCTTCGGCAATGACAGCCACTTTGTTATCGATCGCGGACAGACTTTCGCCGCCCGGCACGTTAACCACCTTCACCCCGCTCGCCTGTACTTTGTGTAAGACCAGCGAGGGCTGCGCCTGGGCGCTCGCTAATACCAGCTGCGGGCGTAACGCGAGGATCCCCTCGGCGTTCAGCTGTCGCAGGTAGCCGACGTCCGGCAGCTTTTGCGCCGCCGGGGGCCAGCTGCTGGTGCTGTCCCGCGCCACCAGGCTCTGTTCCGCGTCAAGGGCATAGACGATCTCAGTGACATCTCCGCCGAGGGTGACGAGTCGCTCAACGGCGGCGTGGCTCAGCAGCGGGAAAGCGATGAAGAGCAGTAACCAGCGCATCATGCGGGCAGTCCTTCACGGGTCAGACGATCTACCTGCTGGCGCCATTGTGCCTGCTCGGGGTGGCCTTCGCTGCGCTGGCCATAGAGCTGGGCAATCTGGGTGCCGTCTTTGGCGAACAGTTCGACGCTGGTGACGTGTCCATCTGAGGTCGGTTTACGGGTCACCCACACTTCATCGAGGCTCTCTTCGCGCAGATGCAGGGTAAAGGTGGTATTGAAGATATTCAGCCAGCCGCGCATGGGGGCCAGCTTTTCCAGGGCGCCGGTGAAGATCTGCACGCAGCCGCGATTGCCGACGAAAATCATAATTTCATTACCTTCCTGGCGCACCGTCTCCAGCAGCGACGGCAGCGCATGGCGATCCACGCGGCAGGCGAGGTCGTCGCTCACCAGACGGAAAGCCTGCTGGCGGGAAAGCTGATATTTACGCAGCAGACCGAAGAACTGGTGAACGTCGGTCATCGCGCGCCAGTCGTTCTCCAGCGCGGCGCCGTCGGCGGTGTCGGCATATTTCACCGGCTCCAGCGGGCGCAGGGCCAGCGGTGCCGGCGCCGCCACCTGATGTTCCGCGATCAGGGTGTCCCAGGCCGCCATGTCGGTCTGCGCGGTCGCATAGACTTTCAGCAGGGCGTCGCCGTGGTGGTCGAAAAACTGGATGCTCTGACGGCCATTATCGTTCAGATGGAAGGCGCTGGCCCACTGGCTGAGGAACAGACGCAGGTCGAGCGCGCGCGGATTCAGCACCAGCCCGGCGTGGCCGCTGAGGTGCTGGTGCGTGAACTGGCCCACCTGCTCATGCACGGCATACTCGTTGCGGCAGATGCATTTGGTTTCGCCGACGCGCTCCAGGGCGGCAATCAGCGTCCGGGCGTCATCGCTCAGGCGCACGGCATCATGGCCGAGGCGGGCGGCGGTCAGCTCGGCTTCGCTGATCCCCATTTCCGCGGCGATATCGCGGGCATATTTCGCGGTACTGGCCGCTTTGGTGGCCTGGTAGCGCTGCCACAGGTCAGGGTGTGCATTTGGCATAATCATATCCTTCTCGACGATGAATATCCCCGGCCGGCGGGCCGGGGGCAGGTGCGTTATTATTCGGGCAATCAGAAGTCGACGTTGACGCCCAGCTGCCAGGTGCGGCCCGGCATCACCGCCAGCGCTTTATCGTTGGCGTCCTGGTTGGTGCCGGTCTCGATATTGCGGCTGCTCAGGTAATCCCAGTATTTACGATCGGTGAGGTTGTAGACCCCGCCATTGAGGCGCACGTTTTTCGCCACCTGCCAGTACGCGGTCCAGTCCAGCATGCCGTAGCCCGGCACGCGCATATAGTCGCTGCTGGCATCGGTGATGGCGGACCCGCTGTTGCTGTAGCTTTCTCGGTTGGTGGTGGTCGCCTGTTTCCCTTTGACAAAGGTCGCCGTCAGGGCGGTGCCGTAGCGTTTCGCCGGATCGTCCCACGCCACGCCGACGATGGCTTTCATCGGCGCCACGCTGTCGAGGTCGACGTATTTATCGCCGCTGTAGCTGGATTTCGATTTCCCTTCGCTATAGCCGAGGGCGAGGGTGGTGCTCAGGCCGTTCACCTGCTCAAACCAGGTGCCAAAGTTAAATTTGGTGCTGATCTCACCGCCGTAGATATAGGCTTTATCGCGGTTTTCCGCCTGATAAATGGTGTAGATGTTCGACGGCACATTCGTGAACTGGCCCGGATTATTGGCGCGGGTATAGCGCGTATAGGCGATAAAGTTCTTATAGCTGTTGTAGAACAGCGCCGTGCGCACGGTGATGCCTTCGGTGACTTCCCCCTTCAGCCCCCACTCGAGATTATCGCTGGTTTCCGTCTTCAGATCGGTATTGCCGATCAGGGCATACTGCTGGCTGCCGGCGTAGCTGGAGCCAAGGTTCCAGGAGCCATACAGCTGGCTGGCGTTGGGGAACTGCGCGCCGCGCTGGTACTGCAGGTAGGTCATCAGGCGCGGGGTGAGGTCGTACTGGAAGGTCAACGACGGCAGAACCTGGGTATCGCTGTTTTTGCCGTACAGATTCGCCACCGACGATTCGGTCAGTACGCTGCTGTTGGCGGCAAGGTCGGACAGATTTTCCGGCTTAGTCGATTGATGCACCACGCGCACGCCGGGAATAATGGCGAAGTTGTGGCTATCAAGGTCGAAGTTGATCTTATCCTGGACAAAGCCGCCGAGGGTGTAGCTGCGGCTGTCTGCCTCCGGCTGCATGATCTCGCTGTAAACGCTGGGGATCGGCGACTGGCTGAACGGCCGCTGAGTTTTGGTCGTGCTGGCGTTGAAGCCAGCGCTCAGATCGTGGCGGCCCAGGGTTTTCGCCAGCGCGGTCTGCAGGCCCCAGGTGTCGGTGTCGTAGTTGGAGTTCACCGTCTGCATGCGGCGGGTGACGCTGTCCGGCATATAAGTCCAGTCATGGGCTTCAGTATGCTGGTAGTAGATTTTCGTGGAGACGCTGTCGAGGTAGTCGTTCATCGGCGTCCAGTCATCCTTCAGGCTCAGGCCCCAGCGCCGGGTCTGGCTGGTCTGGTTGGCGGTGCCGATGGTGCTGTTGCCGCTGGAGTCCCAGGTATCGTAGTGGGTGTGGTTGGTTTTATGGTAATAGTCGAAGGTGCTGGTCAGCTTGTGCTCATCGTTAGGCTGCCAGATCCCGGAGGCCAGAAAAGCATCGGAATGCCAGTTCGCCGGGTAGGCGTCGACGGTGCCGCTGTTGTTTTCGGTTTCCTGACCGTCACGGCGGCTGTAGACCAAAATTCCGCGCAGGAACTCATCGCCGCCGGCGACGGTCACCCCGTTGTGCCAGCTGCGATCCGCAGAGTCGTAACCGCTGCGGTAGCCGAAGGCGCTGGTCTTGCCCGGGCGCAGGTAATCATCTGCCGATTTCGGGCGGAAGGAGACATTTCCCCCGATAGCGCTGTTGGCCGTTTCCGTCGAGGTGGCACCGGACTGAATATCCACACTGCCATACATATACGGGTCGATATAATCGCGGCCGATGCCGAAGGTGTTGAGCCCGGCGCGACCGACGTAGCCGCGGCCGGTGGCGTTGGGTTGGGCAATACCGTCCACGTCGATGCCGACGCGGTTGCTCTCCATGCCGCGGATGTTGTAGCCGGTGTAGCCTCCGCGGTCGAAGCCGCTTTTGCCGTTGCCGGAGCCGCCGCTGGCCCCGGTGGCGCTGATGAGCGGCTCATAGCGCATGATAGAGCCAAAATCGTTAGCGCCTTTATCCTCCAGCTCCTGGGCGCTGATGCTGTGCTCACTACCGGCTTTCTGCACCGGTGCGGGGGCGGTGACGGTCATTTGTTCCGAGGTGTCATCCACCGCCTCGCCGCTAACGGCGGAAGTGTCTGCTGCGATGGCAGAAGTCTGATAAATTGCTGCAAGCAAAGAGGTCACCAGCAGGCGTTTTTTACACCATGCTGCTGACGGAGTCGATTTGTACATAGTCGCCACGCCTTGATCGTTATTAGTATCGGCTCACGCGTTACTTCCAGAGTTGCAGGTTGCTCCGTCTTTTCCGTTGCGGATGGGGTCTTACTCCATTTGTTGATTGCGAATGGTAATGATAGGTATTATCGTTTGCAACAAAATAATCATGTGTTCTTCATTTAAACTGCACTTTGTTTACAATTTGCCCTTTCAGACTTAGCGAGACGACGATGAACTCAAAAGCGGCCATCACCATCACCTACTGTTCCCAGTGCAACTGGATGCTGCGCGCCAGCTGGATGGCGCAGGAGCTGTTACATACCTTCAGCACCGACATCGCCTCGGTGACGCTGGTGCCGGGGACCGGCGGGATCTTCACGATCGATGTCGGCGGTCAGCAGATCTGGGAGCGCAAGCAGGATGGCGGTTTTCCGGATGCGGCCGAGCTGAAACGCCGGGTGCGCGATGTCTGTTTCCCGGAGAAGCCGCTGGGCCATGTGGATAAAGGTGAGCAGAAGGGGTGACAACCCCCTCCGGGCGACAAGCGCCCGGAGGAGAAGCCGTTAGCGGGCTAACTGCACGTCAACCAGCACGCTTTGTCGGCGGGTGCGTATGAGGGTGACCGCTTCTTCCAGCACGCCGGGGAGATCCTCGGCCCGGGAAACCGACAGGGCCGCCGCGCGGCTGGAGGCGGCGATCGCGGCGAAATCCGGCGAGGTGGTAAAGGCGGTGGCCGGAATGGTCTCCGCGCGGGCGGCGTAGCCGTCCGGGTAGAGCGCTTTGGTGCCGCCCGCGACGGCGCCCCATCCGCCGTTATTTCCGACCACGACGAGGACAGGGAGCTTCATTACCTCCGCAATATGGTGGCAGACCGCAGGGTTGGCGAACAGGTACGACCCGTCGCCGACGGCGGCAATAATCAGCTCTTCCCGGCGCGCAAGCTGCAGCCCCAGCGCGATAGGCAGGGCTTCGCCCAGGCCGCCGGCCAGCGCTTCCTGGTAATAGCTCTCGGCATGGATCAGTCCGGCAAACTGCGGCAGCGTGGTCAGTTCAGAAACGATCCGGCCACGGTGTTGATTCGCCAGATGGCCGAGGCAGTAGCTGAGCCAGGGTTTGGTAATGGCCCCCGTCTGGCTGGCATGGAGAAGCGCGTCGCGCTGGTTTTTCTGTTGCTGGATGCGGTTTTGCGTATATGCCGCCCGCTCCGCCACATGTTGCTGGCGGGCGGCCTGCAGCGGGCGCAGCGCCTCTTCCAGCAGGCTGAAGACTTCATCGGTCTCGCCCGCCAGGTTGATGTCCGCGCGATAGCCACGTACCGGGTAGCGGGAGAAGAGCGGATCGGGGCCCATCTGGATCACGGTGCAGTCCTGGCGACAGTCGCCCTCGGCGAGCATCCATGGCGCCTGCGAGTCGACCACCAGAATCACATCGGCGTCGGCGAGCCAGGCGCTGGGATCAGCCCCGGCGAGCAGTGGGTTATCGGCGCTCAGGGTCACCTCGGTACCCCAGTATTCCACCAATGGGATCGCCCATTCGCGCACCAGGCTATTAAGTCGCGCAAAGCCACCCGCCGTTCGGGCGCCGCGCTGGGCGAAGATGACGGGATGCCTGGCGCAGGCGATTGCCTCGGCGGCCCGGGCGATATCTTCCCGGACTGGCGCATAGCGGACCGGCTGCTGCGAAGGACCGGCCTGCAGCGCGGCCTCATCAATGGCAAAGGTCTCGCACAATGGCTCGCGCGGTAAGCTCAGGTAGACCGGCCCTTTCGGCAGGGAGCTGGCAATCGCCCAGGCCCGGTCAACATGCTCGCCGATCTGATCGGCCAGCCGCAGTTCAAAATCCCACTTCACGGATTCACGGATCAGCGCCGCCTGGTCGCGCATCTCCTGGCCGTAGCCAATCGGCGTATTGCGGCAGCCGAAGTGGGAATGTTCGCTAATCGGCGTGCGACCGCCAAAAATCAGCACCGGGATATTGCTGTTCGCCAGATTGATGACACCGCAGGCGGCGTTGGCTAACCCGACGTTGGTGTGAACCATTACCGCCTGCACCTTGCCAGTGCCGAGGTAGTAGCCGTGCGCCATGCCGATGGCGGCGTTTTCATGCGGGCAGATCACCAGCTCGGGTACCTTTTGCCCGGTCGCCCGGGCCTTTGCCCAGGCTTCAACAACCGGCGGATAATCGGTGCCCGAGTTAATAAAAATATATGCCACGTCCAGCGCCTGTAGCCGATGCAGTAACAGTTCAGCAGCCGATAATGTGATAGAGGCCATATTCTCTCCGTATTCACGCGGTGTAATCGCGGTAATTAAAAGGTTAAGAAAATAAATCCGCCCATCGTAATGATGGAGGCAATAATACTCAGCGCCATCGTCGAGGCCATTTCCTGCTCGCCGGTTTTATACTGCATGGCAATAATTATCGCGATGGAGCCTACCGGGATAGCCATCGTCAATACGACTTCCTTTATTTGCTCCATGCTGAAGCCCATTTTTAATAACAGGAGATAGCAGGCGCCGGGCACCAAAATATTGCGGGCGATAACGGTGATAATGGTAGCGGTGGTGATAACAATGCTGCGTGTATAGAGCACGATCCCGGCGGCAAACAGCGCCAGCCCGCCAGAGGCTTTACCCAGCAGACCCAGCGACATCGAGATAGTCTGCGGAATATGGATATCCGCCAGCACGATGATCAGGGCGATCACCGGTGACCAGACCACAGGTTGTTTAATGGCGTTTATCACCCGTGTGCCAAAGGAGATATGCTGGCTTTTATCGCCAGTGGCGACCGACATCAGAATCATCACCAGCGGCAGCTGGAAGACATTTTGCGTGATGCTGGACACCGTGATCAGCGACGCGCTGACGGTGCCAAATAAAAAGGCCAGCACCGAGGTGCCGATGAAAGGAACCGCCGGCGAGCCGATGGCCAGCGCCTGCAGCGTACTGAGGGCGAGGTCGCGTCGGAACAGATAGCGGGCGACCAGTAAGGGAATGACGAAGCTCAGAATCAGCGCGAGGATAATGGCCACCGCAACCGGGCCCATGGTCATGACGATGGGCCGCGGCGTCATCACCATATTGCTGAAAATACTTAGCGGTAATGCATAGAGCATCACAATTTTATTGATGTCTCCTGCCTGCTGCCAGTTAAAGTCTTTTCGTTTACCGCTAATATAGCCGATGATGACGGTAATGATGACCGGTAATATAGCGCCTGAAATTAATAGAATATTGTTCTGTGTCATGGTGATATATTCTCATTATAAATTATCTTCGGGTCCGCAATTCGTTTTTGCCGTGCGTAATGAGGTTAATAAATCCGTTTTTCCTGATGCGCGGTAGCTATTTTTGAGCGTATTGATAGCGACATTTATTCGCTAAAACAGGCCGCAAGGGAAATGTAAAAACCGTTTGTTCAATGAGTAAATATCATGCCAATGAAATTTAAGCAGATTCAGGCTTTTATTACTGTCGCTCACGAAGGCAATATGACCCTGGCCGCGGAGAAGATGGGGATCACTCAGTCGGGACTGAGCCGGCTGTTATTGAGCCTGGAAGCGGACCTGAGCGCGACCTTATTCGAAAGACACAAACACGGTATGGCGTTGAGCGAATATGGCAGCGCCTTTTTACCCTATGCGCTGACGATGCTGAATACCGAACAAAAGGCCCGCGAGGAGATTGCGCTCATCCGCGGCGCCGGGAAAGGTATCCTGCGGATTGGCTGTGTTTCCAGCCTGCTGACCAGCCATTTCATCGATAAGCTGGCAGCTTTCCATCAGCGACATCCCCGGATCCATCTGCGGATCGTCGACCGCATTGACTCCGAGCTCTTTAAACTCCTGCTGATGCACGACATCGATATCGCCCTCTGCGGCCCCTTACCGCATGATGAGAAAATCGTGGTGCGCGGTAAAATTAACTGGCAGGACCGGATCTGCATCGTCGCCAGGCAGTACCACCCGCTACATCAGGCGGCGAACTTATCCCTCGAGGCGATGCTGGACTATCCGTGGATCATGCCGCCGCCGTTAAGTACCCCGATGAACATCCTTGAGGATATCTTTCGTGCCCATCAGCTACCCTGTCCGCAGCCAGTGATTGAGTGCGCGTCCTCCTCGGCCATTAAGGCCTTTCTGTGCGAGAGCGATCTGTTAACGTCGATGCCAGCCCCGGTTTACCGGCACGAGGAAGCGCTGGGCCTGCTGCGTCCGTTCGAACTCGAGGGCAGCGTTTTTATCCGCGATTTCTATGCCTACAGCCATTTCGGGGTTCTGTCCGGGGCAGCCCTGCAGTTGATCCAGCATCTCAAGCAGTGAGGCTGGTCGGGCACGAACGTTAAGGTGTATAATATATGCATCTTAATAACAGGCGAAAGGCGGGGAGATGGGGAAGCGTATCGAACGGGAAAAGATGACGATTCAGCGGATGATTGCCCTCTACCAGCGGCGCTGTCCCGGGGCGCTGGCCGATAATGCGCACTATCAGGCGCTGAACGCCTACGCCGACAAGCGCCTTGATAAGTGCGTGTTTGGCGAGAATAAACCAGCCTGCAAGCAGTGTCCGGTGCATTGCTACCAGCCGGCGAAGCGCGAAGAGATGAAGCAGATTATGCGCTGGGCCGGGCCGCGAATGCTCTGGCGCCACCCGATCCTCACTATTCGCCATCTGCTGGACGACAGGCGCCCGGTGCCGGCGCTACCGGAAAAATACCGACCGAAAAAATAGCGGCCTTTCCCTGGTCAGCGCGGCGCGTAGCCTGGCGACAAATCCGCCCCGGTAAGGCATTAGCCGCCACCGGGGATGGTTGCTGAAGCCCTCTGTTTCTGACTATCCCGGATTGTGCTTGCCACAAAGGCGACCACAAACAGCGCGGAAAACAGCACCACGATAGTCGGCGCCGGCGCGCTGTCGAGATAAAACGCCAGCCACACCCCTCCCGCCGAGCAGCCGATGGCCACCGCTACCGCCAGCAGCAGGGCGTGGATAAAGCGCCGCACCAGCAGGAGCGCGATCGCCCCGGGAGCAATCAGCAGCGAAATCGACAGAATAATCCCCACCGACTGCAGCGTCGCGACGATGGTCAGGGCGATCATGCACAGCAGGCCGTAGTGCAATAGCCCGCCGCGCAGGCCGCTGGCTTTGGCCTGCGTCGGGTCAAAGGCGTGCAGCAAAAAATCCCGCCATTTGAGACCGATAATCAGCGCAATCACCAGCGCGATAGCCGCCGTTTGTCCAATATCGCGAAGGGATATCCCCAGCATGTCGCCGAACAGGATATGGTCGAGATGAACATCGGACTGGATCGCTACATACAGCACCAGCCCGGCGCCAAACATGCCGGAGAAGACAATCCCCATGATGGTATCGCGCTTGAGTCGGCTGTTATCGTCGAGAAAACCGGTCGTCACGGCGCACAGCAGCCCGGCGATAAACGCGCCGATGGCGAAGGGGATGCCGATAATGTAGGCCAGCACCACGCCCGGAAAGACCGCGTGGCTCATGGCGTCGCCCATCAGCGCCCAGCCTTTGAGCACCAGAAAAACCGACAGTAGCGCGCAGGGCACGGCCACGATGATCGATACCGCTATCGCATTGACCATAAAAGGAAACTGGAACGGGGCCAGGAACAGGTTCAGCATGCGGCCTCCCTGGCACGGCGGCGGCTGGCCAGCAGGCCGTGCTTCGGCGCGAAGATAAAGGTGATGAGGAACAACAGCGTTTGCGCGACCACGATAATGCCGCCGGTGGCGCCGTCGAGATAGTAGCTGAGCCAGGCGCCGAAGAAACTGGTCAGACTGCCGATAGCCACGGCGATGGCCAGCAGGCGCGGAAAGCGGTCGGTTAACAGCCACGCGGTGGCCCCGGGAGTCACCACCAGGCAGATGACCAGAAAGGCGCCGACGGTCTGCAGCGCCGCCACGGTGCAGGCGGCCAGCAGGGTAAAGAACAGCAGCTTCAGGCCGCGGGTGTTCAGGCCAATCGAGCGGGCATGGTTTTCATCAAAGAAGGTCACCATCAGATCTTTCCACTTCAGCAGCAGGATCGCCATCGAGATAAAGCCGATCGCCGCCAGCTGGATAATATCCTCCGGGGCGATGGCCAGAATATTGCCGAGTATAATGGTCTGGATATTCACCGACGTCGGATTCAGCGACACCATAAACAGCCCGATCCCGAAGAAGGAGGAGAAGATCAGGCCAATAATGGCATCCTCTTTCAGCCGCGAGCGCTGCTGCAAAAACAGCATGCTGCCCGCCGCCAGGCCGCCGGAGAGAAACGCGCCGAGCGCGAAAGGCAGGCCGAGCATATAGGCCCCGGCGACGCCGGGCACAATCGAGTGGGAGAGGGCGTCGCCAATCAGCGACCAGCCCTTCAGCATCAGGTAGCAGGAGAGAAACGCACAGACGCCGCCTACCAGCGCCGACACCCACATCGCATTGATCATATAGTGATAGCCAAACGGCTCCAGCAGCCAGCTCATCGTGGGCCTCCTGCCGCGCGCCGGCTGATAAACGGCCGCTCGTCATCGGTGATAACCTGCGCTTCCCCGCCGGTGAGCGCGACGTGGCGTAGCACGCCGCTGAAAGCCCGCTCCAGATTCTCGGCGGTGAAGGTGGTTTCTGTCGGGCCGCTGGCCAGCACGGTGCCTTTCACCATCACCGTGTAATCACAAAATTCGCTCACTGACCCGAGGTTGTGGGTGGAGACCAGCATGGTACAGCCCTCATCGCGGAGCTCGCGCAGCAGGCTGATGATCCGCGCTTCGGTCTGCACATCGACGCCGGTAAAAGGCTCATCCAGCAGGATCACCTGACCCTGCTGAGCGATAGCGCGGGCAAGGAAAACGCGCTTTTTCTGCCCGCCGGAGAGCTCGCCAATCTGCCGATGGCGGAACTCGCTCATGCCCACGCGGGCCAGCGCGGCATCGACAATCTCGCGATCGCGCGGCTTTGCCCGCCGCAGCCAGCCCATATGGCCGTAGCGGCCCATCATCACCACATCCTCCACCAGCACCGGGAAGGACCAGTCCACCTCTTCCGACTGCGGGACATAGGCGACCAGGTTCTGGCGCAGCGCGCGGTTGACCGGCTGGCCGAGTATGGCGATCTCGCCGTGGCCGACGCGCACAAAGCCCATCAGCGCTTTAAACAGTGTGGATTTACCCGAGCCGTTAACGCCCACCAGTGCGGCAATGGAGCCGCGCGGTACGCTGAACGAGGCGTCGCGCAGGGCAGTGTGGCCGTTGCGCCAGGTGACGGTGAGCTGGTCGACATACAGTCCCGCTTGCGCTGCATTCATGGCTGCTTCCTCATCCCGTCCTGGATACCGTTGACGATGGTTTCGGTGGTGACGCGCAGCAGGTCGAGCCAGGTCGGCACCGGGCCGTCGGCGGCGCTCAGCGAATCGACATACAGCACGCCGCCGTAGTGGGCCCCGGCTTCGCGCGCCACCTGACGCGCCGGTTTATCGGAGATGGTGCTTTCGCTGAAGATGGTCGGGATGCGTTCTTTCTTCATGGTGTCGATAACCTTGCGAACCTGTTGCGGGGTGCCCTGCTGGTCGGCATTGATCGGCCACAGATACAGTTCGCGCAGACCATAGTCGCGGGCCAGATAGGAGAAGGCCCCCTCGCTGGTGACCAGCCAGCGCTTATCCGCCGGCAGCTGCGCCAGTCTGGCCTGCAGCGGCGCCATCGTCTGGCGGATCTTCTCCTTATAGGCCTCGGCGTTACGGCGATAGGTGTCGGCGTGAGGCGGATCGTACTTCACCAGCGCATCGCGAATGTTATCGACATAGATCAAGGCGTTATCTGCTGACATCCAGGCATGGGGATTGGGCTTCCCGCTATAGGGGCCCGCGCTGATGCCCATCGGCTGGATCCCCTCGCTGACCACCACCTCCGGAACGCCCTGTAAATGCTGATAAAAACGGGCAAACCACCGTTCGAGATTAAGCCCATTGCTGAGGATCAGCTGCGCCCCCTGCGCGCGTTTGATATCGCCCGGCGTGGGCTGGTAATCGTGGATCTCCGCGCCCGGTTTGGTGATGGAGCTGACGACGGCGGCGTCGCCGGCCACGTTCTGCGCCATATCGGCGATAACCGTGAAGGTAGTGATAACCCTGAATTTCTCCTGCGCGGTGGCCGGCGTCGCGGCCAGCAGAGCCAGCGCGCTGGCCAGCAGCAATGATTTCAGCGGTGTCAGGTGTTGCATAGGAGCCCTCGCAATGGTGTGGTTAATTTCCCAGCGTTTATAGCCATTGCTATGTTATATAGCACAAGCTATTTACAAATGAAAATAATTCTTATTTGCATGCGTGGGTAATAATGAGCCGGGAAACGAAAGTGACAAGAAAGGGGGAGATAAGGCTGGCCCGGCGCGAACCGGGCGAAGATCAAGAGATATCGGCGACCGACTGGCGCGGGATCAGGCGGCCAGCCAGCGAGCGGCCCTCGGCGGTGAAGGTTGGCCGGTCGTCAATCAGGCTGCGAATACGCTGAATACAGTTATCCAGCAGCGCCTCCAGTGGCCAGGAGATGCAGGTCAGCGGCGGGTAGAGCAGCGAGGCGAGCGGGGAATCCTCAAGGCTCAACAGGGAGACCTCCTGCGGGACGGCGATGGTGAATTCGCGTAACAGACGCATCGCCTCAGCCGCGTAGCGGTCGCGTTTAACGATAATGACTGAGTATTTACTGAAGCTGTTAATTAAGGTCAGCAGCGCCTGCTCGACGTCATCGTTGGCCGTCAGCACCAGCTGGCGGTTAAAAGGAATGGAGTAGTTTTGCAGGACGTTGCGGTAGCCTTCCAGCATCTGACGGCTGGCATCGTCGCTATCGCTGTCCATCAGCAGGGCGATGTTGCGGTGTCCCTTGCCAATCACATAGCGGCAGGCGCTTTCGGTGGCGAAGGCGAAGTCGTAGCCCTGGCTGTTGCTCCCGGCGACGCCGAAGCGGTCAAAGGCGATAACGTTGCGCGGCGCGTCGGCGGCAACGGCGCCCAGCACCACCACCGCCACGCACTGGCGCTGCAGATCGTCGATCACCGCCGCCTGCTCTACCGGATCGCTGACATACTGGACCAGCAGGCTTTTATTCAGCCCTTTCAGCGCCTGAGAGAGCAGCGGCAGCAGACGCGCGCCGTGGCTTTCGTCCTGCGCGGAAATCACCAGACCAACGTGGCTGGATGTCTGACTGGCGAGGTTTTGCGCGGCAAAGCTAGGGCGATAGTTGAGTTCTTCAACGGCCCGCAGCACAGCTTCCCGGCTCTCTTCGCGCACGCCCCGGGTGCCGGTCAGCACGCGGGAAACCGTCGCTCTTGAGACATTCGCTAATCTTGAAACATCATCAATCGTTGGCATGGCTTTTTCTGTCTGAACATTTTCGCCTAGCTTAACATACCTGCTGAAAAAAGTGTCTACCGCTGCCCGTCCGCGGCGCCGGGCAGACGGGGCAGCCAGGCCGCGCCGCGCACGCCGCTGGCGTCGCCGAAGCGGGCCGGTTTGATCTGCGTGCGGCAGGTGTCGGAGAAGATCCACGGCACGATGGCGGCAGGCAGATCGCGATAGATCTGGCTGACGTTGGACAGACCGCCGCCCAGCACAATCACCTGCGGGTCGAGAATATTGATCACCGACGCCAGGCTACGGGCAAAGGCATCGATAAAGTGTCGCCAGTGGGCCAGCGCGCGCGGATCGCCGTTTTGCGCCGCGGCGACAATGGCTTCCGCACGGGCTTGTTCCCCATAGCGGCGGGCGAAGCCGGTGCCGGAGAGAAAGCTTTCGATGCAGTTCGTTTTGCCGCAGTAGCAGGGCTGCGGCGGACCATCGCGCTCAGGAGTATAGCCCGGCAGCGGATTATGCCCCCACTCCCCGGCGATAGCGTTGGGGCCGCTGAGCAGTTGTTGATGAACGGCGATCCCCCCGCCGCAGCCGGTACCGATAATCACCCCGAAGACGGTGGAGGCCCCGGCGCCGGCGCCATCTACCGCCTCCGAAAGGGTGAAGCAGTCGGCATCGTTTGCCATCCACACCGGCTGGCCAAGCTGCTGCATGATATCCCGGCGCAGATCGTGACCGTTGAGCACCAGGCAGTTGCAGTTTTTAATGCGTCCGCTTTGCGGATCGATAGCCCCGGGCAGGCCGATCCCCAGGGTGAACGGCTGCGGGCTGACCGCGCGAATATCGGCAATCAGGGTCAGCAGCTGACGCATAAAGGCGTCATAGCTCTCTTTGTGGGTCGGCCGGCGCAGGCGCTGGACGCATTCGCCTGCCGGGTCCAGCAGTACGGCTTCCATTTTGGTGCCGCCAATATCTATTCCAAGATGTAACATAGTGACCTCGGGGAATCAGACCCGGCCAGCGTGCCTGGCCGGGGAACGCGCTAGGCGTGAAGTGGTTGCGCGCGGTAAATCGCAATCAGTTCGGCAATCAGCTCTTTCGCCAGAATGGAGGTCATCAGGTGATCCTGAGCATGGACCATTACCAGCGTCATTTTGGTTTTTCCCTCGCCTTCGTCAGCTTCGATAAGCTGGGTCTGTACAAGGTGAGCTTCGCGGGAATAGTGCGCCGCTTCCTGCATTTTGGCGTCGGCGGTGGCGAAATCACCCGCTTTAGCGGCGTGCAGCGCTTCGTAGCACAGACTACGTGACTGGCCGGCGTTGATGATGATCCCCATCACCTGTTCTTCTAATTCCATGATTATCCTCTGAATCGTTAGCGTTAAGCGGTTTGCGCCGCGTTGTCAGCCTGGCCGACGGCGTTTTCACGCTCCTGGGCCAGCAGCTGTTTTTCGTAAGCTTTGAGAAATGGCAGGTACATCACCATGGCGGTGGCCATACAAATGAGGCACAGGATCACCGGGCTAAAGCTCCAGTTCGCCGCCCACGAGGCGCCGATGGGCGCCGGCGTTGTCCACGGCGTCATCGATACTACGCGGCTGACGAGATCCAGCTTCAGCGCAAAGTACGCCAGGGTCGCGTTGACCATCGGCACCAGCACGAACGGCAGGAAAAACAGCGGATTCATGATGATCGGCGCGCCGAACAGGATCGGTTCGTTAATATTGAATACCCCCGGCACGACCCCCATCCGGCCAATCGTCCGCAGATGCACGGCCTTGCTGCGCAGCAGCATCAGCGCCAGCGGCAGGGTGGAGCCGACGCCGCCGATCAGCAGATAGTGATCCCAGAAGCCCTGGACATAGATGTGCGGAATAGCGGTGCCTGCCGCCATGGCCGCCTGATTGACCGACAGGTTGGCCATCCAGAAGGGATTCATGATCCCGGTGACGATCAGCGCGCCGTGGATCCCGGCGAACCACAGTACCTGACAGACCAGCACTGACAACAGAATGGCCGGCAGCGTATCGGAAGCCGCGACCAGCGGTTTGACCAGCGACATGATCGCTTCCGGAATGATCATCCCCAGCTGAGCCTCGATAAACAGGTTCAGCGGATGCAGCGTCAGAATGATCGCCAGCACCGGGATCAGGATCTCGAACGAGCGCGCCACCCCGGCAGGCACTTCCGGCGGCAGGCGAATGGTGATGTTATGCCGCTTGAGGAAGGCGTACAGCTCGGTGGAATAGATGGCCACCAGAATGGCGGTGAAGATCCCCTGGCCGGAGAAGTAGGCCGTAGAGATCTGGCCATCTTTCAGCGGCGCGGCCACCAGCAGAAACGACATCAGCGACAGCATCCCGGCGGTCAGCGAGTCCAGGTGATGGTGCTTGGCGAGGCTGGCGGCGATCCCGACGGCAATGAACAGGGTCATCACCCCCATGCTGAAGTTGAACGGCAGCATCAGCGCATCGCGATGATCGAGCGAAAATTGCAGCCAGGCGCGGGCAAAGCCCCACGTCGTATCCGGAGAAAACGGCGGAAAGATAAATACCAGCAAAAACGAGCCGACGATCATAAAGGGCAGGGCGGTGATAAAACCGTCGCGGATCGAGGTCACGTATTTTTGCTGGCCGATCGCGCCGGCCAGCGGCGTGATCTGCCGTTCGATCACATCGATCAATTTAGCGTACAGAGAGCTCATGATCTTTCCTTAGTTCTTGTTTTTGATGAGGGAAAGGGCGAAATCAAGGACCGCGGCGCCTTTTTGCATGCCGTAGTCCATCATATTGATGGGTTCGACGCGGATACCGTATTTATCCGCCTGTTTTTGCAGATCCTGCTGCATGTATTTCACCTGCGGCCCCAGCAGCACCACCTGATAATGGCCAACCTGTTCGGCGAACTCCGCTACGCCATAGGCATTGATCTCTACCGGCAGGCCCCGCTGTTCGGCTTCGGCAATCATTTTTTTCATCAGCAGGCTGGTGGACATGCCTGCCGAACAACACAACATTATTTTTTTCATAAGTACCGCTCCTGATGAGGTTGGATGAGCGGACTATAGTCAAAATGGATGCATTACGGAAAGCGCTTTCCGTTTGTGGATTTATTAATTGTGACCATGATCACCTATGGCAGGCTTTCACTTTCCGGTGTTGTGGGCGATCATCCCGGCGAGACAACCATTCGCAAAGGTAGGAGTATGAACATTCAGTTAATGAATGTGGCCGTGGACATCATCGAGCAGCGGCTGGCGCCGCTGGCGAATGTTCTGACGCGCAACAACCACATTACGGCGATGCGCGATAGCTTTGCGCTGGCGATGCCCTTTGTGATTGTTGGCAGCCTGTTGGTGCCCATTTTGTTTCCGCCCGTTTCCATCGACGGCGCCTCGCGTTTCGGCCAGGTCTATTTGCTACTGCGGCCTATCCTGCTGCCGACCTTTCAGCTAACCATTGGCCTGGTGGCGCTGATTGTCGCCTTCGGCGCCAGCGCCAGTCTCGCCAAGCAGTACCGTCTGCCGGAACGGCTCTGCGGTTTAACCGGGTGTCTGGCTTTTCTGCTGTTTATCGGCTTTCGCGAGACTGCGGTGAGCAATGTTTATCTCGGCGGTATGGGGATATTTACCGCTCTGATATCCAGCACCTATTCCATTGAGATAATTCGCTTTTTCTACAAAAAAGGCTGGTGTATTCGCTTGCCTGATGAAGTGCCGCTGATGACCCGCAATGGCTTTCAACTGCTGATCCCGCTGCTGGTGGTGATGCTGTCGATAAGCGTGATGAATGCCATACTGCTGCAGACCACCGGACGCATCGTACCGGAGTTGATCAGCGAAGCGGTGCGGCCGCTGGTGCTGGCGTCCGACACGCTGATGGCGGTACTGATCTCTTTATTTATCTGTAACTTACTCTGGTTTATCGGTATCCACGGCGCGCTGATCATCACCGGGATCATGAACCCCTTCTGGATGACCTATCTGTTTGAAAATCAGCAGGCGCTGGCGGCGGGTTCGCCAACGCTGCCGCATATTTATCTGCAGGGGTTCTGGGATTTTTACCTGCTGATCGGCGGTATTGGCTCCACTTTGCCGCTGGTGCTGATGGCGATGCGCAGCCGCTCGCGGCAGCTGAAAAGCGTGGCAAAAATTGGCCTGCTGCCGTCGCTGTTTAATATCAACGAGCCAATACTGTTTGGTTTTCCGGTAATCATGAACCCGGTTTTTTTACTGCCGTTTCTCTTTGTTCCGCTGATAAATGCCTGTATCGCATGGTATTTAACTCAGCTGGGTATCCTCGACCGCGCGGTGGCGATGCTGCCATGGTCTATGCCTTCCCCGCTGGGGGCAGCATGGTCGGCGAACGGTAGCTGGAAAAATTTGTGCATGAGCCTGTTCGCGATGTTTAACGCCTGGATGCTCTATCGCCCCTTCTTCAAAGTGTACGAACGCCAGCTCGCGGAAACCGAACGCTGACCCCCTCGCCGTCGGCGGCTTATCCCCCGGCGGCACTCATTCACCTGCTCCTCCTTCCGCTCTGCTGCCGGCTCCCGGCGGCATTCTTGTTATTTTATGTGATCAGTCTCACGAATATATTCGTCGCGGAGCGAATTTTGTGAACCAGATAGGCAATTATGGAAAGCGCTTTCCATTAACGGATGTACATTTCCATTTTTGATCCGTAAATTTCCCCTCCGTTATCGGTTCGTGTTAACAAACATAACGTGGGAAAAAAATAATGATAAAGCTGAAACATTCAATACCTCTGGCTCTCCTCTCGCTGGCAGGGGCCAGCAGCCTGGCCTGCGCCGATCCGAAGTATGATTTTGCGCTGCATGGCTATATCCGCTCCGGGATCCTGGCGAACTCCGATGGCAACCGCGCGGACTCCGTCGGCCTGATGCCGGACGGTAAGTGGCGACTGGGCAACGAAGAAGACACCAAGATCGAACTGATCCCCACCGTGACGCTGACGGCGGACAGCGGCGTGGTGGCGAAAGTGCAGGCCAACCTCACTCATCAGTCGAAATGCACCTCCGACTGGAACTGTCAGGATGACGATGGCCATGACGTACAGTTTCGCGAAGGGTTCGCCGAGCTGAGCAATCTGGATTTTGCGCCGGAGATGACCTTCTGGGCCGGTAAGCGCTACAGCAGCTCCAACACCTCCAGCCATCAGTTCGACTGGGAGTACATTCAGTACAACGGCACCGGCGGCGGCTTCGACAACATGGATCTCGGCTTCGCCCGCTTCGACGCCGGGGTGTACGCCTTTTCACCCACCGATGAAACCAAAGCCTACCCGGTGGATAAGGGAGATCAGGGCTACCCGGATGACTATTCCCTCAACCTGTGGCTGAAAAAGATCGCGGGGACAGGCTTCGATCTGGAGCTGATCGGCCACCATATGAACCGTAACGAAAACCACCCGACTTCCGCCGAGAAGGGCTATGGCGTGACCGGTATTTATAACTTTGACGGTTTCTATGGTCTGACCGGAGGCTACTCCCGCCTTGCATTGCAGTACGGGAAAGGGCTGGCGGCGGGTGACTCACTGGGTAAAAACGGCTGGGGATGGGCCAATCTGGAAAACACTCAGTCCTGGCGAGTGGTGCTGGATAGCGTGGCCTCGATGGGCGACCTGGATATCTCGACCTTCGCTTTCTGGCAGAAAGATAAAAACTACCGCTGGTGGACGGAAGATGACCATGGCTGGGGACGCTCGATGTGGGTCGCCGGTATCCGCCCTTATCATCAGATTACCCGCAACTTTGCCATGCAGTACGAGCTGGGCTACGAATACCTGGATGACAAAAACTACAAAGGGGTAAACGGCAAAGGCAAAGGCGGCCTGACCAAAGTCACCGTTGCGCCAACGCTGACCTTTGACTCCGGTTTCTGGGCACGCCCGCAGCTGCGCTTCTTCGTCACCTACGCGAAGTGGGATAAAGGTGTCTCCGATGCGCTGGACGGCAACTACAACTGGGATACCAATACCATCACCGCGGGCGGGTATTCCCGCAGTGGCTCTACCGACACCGTTAACTTCGGCGTACAGGCCGAGGTCTGGTTCTAAGGAGAGACAACGATGAAGCCGATGAAAAACCTGCTGCTGATGGGGCTGCTGTCCGCGCTGGGGGCCGGCGGGGCGCTGGCCGCCGAGCGCTCGCACTTTACGCACTTTATCACTCGCGACGGCGCCACCCTCAAGGACGGCGACAAGGTGTTTCGTTTCGCCGGGATCCACGCGCCGGAGCTGCACCGCATTGAAGACGACGCCCGCGGCCCCTGCAGAGCAGACCCGCGCGGCTGGGGACAATACTTTAAATGGCCAACGGCGCAGGAGCAGCAAAACTGGATCCAGGCGATGGTGCAAACCGGGGCGAAAGCCCAGCGCGTCTACGTGCTGTCGGTGCAGCAGGAATTTGATAAAGCCTGCGGGCGCGAGACCCATATTCTGGCGCCGGAAACGGCGGACGGCATGCCGCGGCTGAATGAGAAAGCCATGCGGGTGTATGACAACATGATTGCCGAAGCGGATAAACAGGGATTGCGACTGATCCTGCCGTTTATTGACCACTGGTGGTGGTGGGGCGGGCGTGAGCAGCTGGCGGCGTTCTACCACGAAAAAGCGGAAGACTTTTATCGGACCGATAGCAAGACCTTCAAAGCCTATCTGGATGTGATCCGCCAGGTTATCACCCGGACAAATACTGTCACCGGCCGCGCCTATTATGATGAAAAGGCGATCATGGCCTGGGAAACCGGTAACGAGCTGGAGGATACCAACGCCGATTTCCTGCATCAGACCGCGGCGTGGATTAAAAAATGGGCCCCTCATCAGCTGGTGGTAGATGGTACCTATAAGAAAATCAATTCCTTTGCGCTGACCGACCCCAATGTGGATATCGTCAGCAATCACTATTACACCAATGCCGATAATAACCATCCCGGGCAGGTGACGCAGGATCTGCGCGCCGTCGGCGGGCAAAAAGTCTATCTCGTCGGCGAGTTTGGCCTGCTGCCGGCGGATCAACTGAACGCCATTATGCAGTCGATTGTTCACAGCGAGGTCAACGGGGCGCAAGCCGCCGGCGGGCTTATCTGGGGCTTCCGCGGCCATCGTCACGACGGCGGCTTCTACTGGCATAAGGAGTCGACCGGGCACTACAGCTACCACCTGCCGGGGTTTGCCAAAGAAGGCGAAGCGAACCAGGAGCAGGCGGTGGTCGATCTGGTGCGCACGGCCGCGGCGCAGATGGCCGGGCAGCAGACGATGGCGCCGCTGCCGAAGCCGGACGCGCCTTTGCTGCGCGAGACCACCTCGCCCTTCGCGATCAACTGGATGGGAGCCGCGGTAGGACGCAGCTACGATGTTGAACGCGCCGACTCGCCGACCGGGCCGTGGACGGTGGTGGGCCGGGATATCTCCGATGGCGTTAACGAATGGAATCCGGAAACCATGGTTCTGTTCCGCGACGATTATCGTCAGCTTCAGCTCGGGCATACGTACTACTACCGGGTGACAGCGAAAAACGAGAGCGGTCATTCGGCTCCTTCCAATGTGATTAGCGTGCAGCATAGCGAGGAGAATCAGCCGCCGGTTGTCACGCTGGAACCGGCCCTAACCACCACGCAGGACCAGGGCGTCGAGCTTACGGCCAACTGGCAGGACGATGGCCTGCCGTCGCGAGAGGTTAAGGTGGGCTGGCAGCACGCCGGTGAGGGACAGGTGCATTTTTGCCATGCCGATCGGGCTCAAACCCGGGCCTGGTTTACGGCGCCAGGTACCTATGCGCTGACGTTCACGGCGGACGATGGGCTGCTGAAAAGCAGCAAAACCGTGACCGTGACGGTGGGCGAAGCGACGGGGAAAGCGCCAGCAGATTTTTGTCGTTATTACGGCGAAGTTTATGGCGTGGCTGAGGGTCGGCTGACGGTGATGAAGAGTGATAAAGACGCGCTGACAGTTGGCGAGGACGGCTTCCTCGGCCCATTTGCCAACGAGGGGGATAAGATCGGCTGGCAGGTGCAGGCGCCGTGGAGCGGTCAGTTCCTGCTCAATGTAACCTTCAACGGCAAATGGGGCGGTAAGCAGAACTCATTTGTCGTCAACGGGGGCGCTCCGCAGGCCGTGGCCTTCCCGCAGACGGATGAGCAGGGCCAGCAGTTGCGGATACCGGTGACGCTTAACGCGGGGACTAATCAGATTGACTTCGGCCGCTTCGCCGGCGACTGGGGCTATATGTTCATTAAATCGATCGAAGTGGTCGCAGAGTAGTACGTTCAGGCTGCGCCAGACGGGCGCAGCCTTTTTTCGAAGGAGAGGTTATGCAGCAATATCAGTTTCCGCAAGGGTTTCTATGGGGGGCGGCGGCGTCCGGCCCGCAAACGGAAGGGGTCACCAATAAGCGCCATCGTTCCATCTGGGATAGCTGGTTTGCCGAACAACCGGAGCGATTTTATCAGCAGGTAGGGCCGCAAACCGTATGTGATACTTATCATCAGTATCCGCAGGACGTGGCGCTAATGAAACAGACCGGCTTCAACTCGTTTCGCACCTCGATACAGTGGTCACGACTGATCGCTGATTTGGAAACCGGTGCGCCGGACCCGGACGCGGTGCGTTTTTATCACGCCTATCTCGATGAGATGATCGCCAACGGCATTGAGCCGATGATCAATCTCTACCACTTTGATATGCCGGAAGCGCTGCAGAAACAGTACGGCGGCTTTGAATCGGCGCACGTGGCCGAGCTGTTTGCCCGCTTTGCCCGCACCGCCTTTAGCCTGTTTGGCCATAAGGTTAAATACTGGATAACCTTCAACGAGCCGATTGTGCCGGTTGAGGGAGGCTACCTGTACGACTTCCACTATCCATGTAAGAAAGATGGCCGGCTGGCGGCGCAGGTGGCGTTTAACATTATGCTGGCGCACGCCAAAGCGGTAACGGTTTATCGTGAACTGGCGCTGGCGGGCGAGATCGGCGTGGTGCTCAACCTGACCCCGAGCTATACCCTCACCGACAGCGACGCGGATAAAAAAGCCGCCGGGTATGCCGACCTGTTTTTTAACCGCAGCTTCCTTGACCCGCTGGTAAAACATGAATTCCCCAAAGCGCTGTGCGAGATCCTCGCCGCCCACGATTGCCTGCCGACGACCAGCAAAGACGACGTGGCGTTGATCCTCAGCGCGGATATCGATTTTCTTGGGGTGAACTATTACGTGCCGCGGCGGGTAAAAGCGCGTGAGGGCGAATATGATCTCGATTATTTCACCCCGGAATACTATTTCGAAAACGCGGTGAACCCGCAGGGCCGCTTTAATCCCTATCGTGATAACAACGAGATCCTGCCGCAGGCGATCTATGACATTGCCGCCAATATTCGCGATAACTACGGCAACATTAAGTGGTATCTCGCGGAAATCGGCATCGCGATGGATCGACAATCAGAGGGAGAGCCCGGGGCGGACGGGGTGATAGACGATAATTTCCGCATCCAGCTGATGGAGGAGCATCTGGTGCAGCTGCACCGCGCCATTGCCGACGGCGCGAACTGCTTTGGCGTACACCAGTGGACGTTTATCGACAACTGGTCGTGGATCAATGCCTTCAAACGACGCTACGGCTTCTGGCGACTGGATCTGGAGACCGGCGAGCGACAGATAAAACGCAATGCGCTGTGGTTTGCCGAACTGGCGACCAGCAACGGTTTTACCAGCGATAAATAGCGCGCTGCGCCAGCGCTCCCTCTCACCGGCGCGGAAAGGGGGAGCGCGCGAGGTTACACCAGTTCGTCTTTATTAATACCCAGCCGCTTCATGCGCGACAGGAGCGTGGTGCGCTTGAGCCCCAGCCGCTGGGCGGCGCCTTTCGGCCCGGCCACCACGCCGTTGCTCTCCTTCAGCACCCGGACGATCAGCTGATATTCATCCTCACCTTCCTCAGGCAGGACCGCCGGCGTTCGAGGAACTTCCACGATCTCCCGCTCCGGCAGGGAGAGCTGCAGTACGTTGCCGCGGGTGAGTAACACCGCCCGTTCGATAACGTTTTCCAGCTCGCGCACGTTGCCCGGCCACTCCATCCGCGTCAGGGTGCGCAGGGTTTCCGCCGGAATGCTGTCGATGTTGCGCCCCATGCGGCGGGCGATTTTAAAGGTAAAGGCCTTCACCAGCAGCGGAATATCGTCGGGACGTTCGCGCAGCGGCGGCAGGTGGATGGGGAACACGTTGAGCCGATAGTAGAGATCGCTGCGGAATTCCCTGTCGATAACCATCTGCTTGAGATCACGGTTGGTGGCGGCGATCAGCCGGACGTCGGTCTGGATCAGCTTGTTGCTCCCCAGACGTTCGAACTCCTGCTCCTGGAGGACGCGCAGCAGTTTAGGTTGCAACTCCAGCGGCATATCGCCCACTTCATCAAGGAACAGGGAGCTTTTGTCCGCCAGCTCGAAGCGGCCGATACGCTGGGCGCTGGCCCCGGTGAACGCGCCGCGTTCGTGGCCGAACAGATCGCTCTCCAGCAGCCCGGCGGGCATCGCGGCGCAGTTCATCTTCACCATCCGTCGACCGTTACGCCCGCTGAGGTTGTGGATAGCGCGGGCGATAAGCTCTTTACCGGTGCCGGTTTCGCCGAGGATCAGCACGGTGCTGTCGCTGTGCGCCACCATCTCGACCTGTTTGAGCACATTGTTCATCGCCTCGCTGCGGCCGATGATCTCGCCGAATTCGCTCTCGACATTATTGAGCTGCTCGGTGAGGGCGAGGTTCTCATCCACCAGCCGCTCTTTCAGGCGCTGAATTTCGCGGTAGGCGAGGGCGTTATCGATAGCGATCGATACCCGCTCGGCGATCTGCCGCAGCAGCTTGAGATTGGTGGTGGTGAAGACCTGTTCGTCGCACTGCGCCAGCTTCAGCACCCCGAGCAGGGTATTGCCGGACATCAGCGGCAGCAGGCACAGGGTCTGGATCTTATTGCCCCACATCTCGAAGAGCATTTTCTCATACGGCGCGAGGGTGTCATGCTCGTGCAGGTTGAGCAGCAGCATCTCTTTGCTTTTGAACACGCGCTCGGTGAGGGTACCAGCTTCATCCACCTCGCTCTGGTCGTGAACCGGATGGCTGGCGTCAAGATAATGCGTGGAATAGATGTTGAGCTTCCCTTTGCGGTCGCTGCGCAGCACCACGCTGATGGCGTCGATCCGGAAGTAGCGATGGATCTCTTTCGCCACCTCGCTGACCAGCTCGTCGATATCCAGTCGCGAGAGCACCGCGTTGGTGATCGCCACCAGGATGCGAAAGTTGTCGCGCTCGTGGCACAGCAGATCGTAATCGACGTTATTGCTGACCCGGTTCTGAATTTGCTCGGTGACGACGGCGACGATCTGCGTGAAGGTATGCAGCCGCTGGAACTCTTTCTCGCTCCACGGCCGGTTGTCACGGCGCAGAAATTCACAGCCGCCGAAGATCCGCCCATCAGCCGCCAGCGGCAGCAGCGAGTAGTACCCGAACGGGCGATAGAGCCCGCTGCGGATAAGCTGCGGCCAGGTGTCGGCAAAGGTCTCGTGGTCGCAATGCAGCGCATCCGGCCGGGAGAGTAAGCGGCGCACCGGACCGTGGGCGAGCACGGTTTCGTCCTCGTAGCTCACCGGGTGACCGGCTTCATCGCAGGCGTACCTGGCCGCGCGGTGGTTACCCGCGTTCCACAGGATGATGGCCGCCTCGTCGGCGAGCGCAGACTGTTGCACCAGGCGGGTGAGAGTTTCGCTCAGCGCGGCCAGATCGGGCTGCTGTAATAAAAGCCGGGTGATATCGAACAGCCCTTGCTGGCCGAGATCGCTCATCGGTGTATACGACATTGCTTACGTCCAAAATGCGCCGACAACGTGGCGCATAAGAAAATGATGGTACAAATAATAGTATGTTAATAAAGCGGTTATTGCCGCTTTAACCCTGGCTCGCGCTGCGCTTAGCCGGGCTACGTGCGCGCAGTTTTGTAGCCCGGATAAGGCGCCAGCCGCTATCCGGGACCCGACGCCGTCGTTAACAAATTCTCGGCAGCGGCTCGGCGTGGGGAAGATCGAGCGTACGCTTCACGCCGTACAGCCCAACGGAACGCACGCCCGGGCGGTCGACCACTTCGCCGATTATCGCCGCATCGCGTCCCAGTGGGTGAGACCGCAAATGCGCTAGCACGTTTTCCGCGGCCTCGCGGGCGACGGCGAGCACCAGTTTGCCTTCATTGGCGAAGTTCAGGGCGTCCAGCCCAAGCAGTTCGCAGACGCCGCGCACCGTATCGTTGACCGGCAGCGTTGCCTCCTGCAGTTCGATGCCGCAGCCGCTGGCGGCGGCGAACTCATGGGCGACGGCATTGACCCCGCCGCGGGTGGCGTCGCGCAGAGCTTTCACTCCACTCAGTGGCCGCAGGGTCTGGATAAGCGGCGTCAGCACCGCGCAATCGCTGGACAGCGCGCCGTCCAGCCCCATCTGCTCGCGCAGGTTAAGGATGGTGGCGCCATGATCCCCCAGCGTGCCGCTGACCAGTAGCACATCACCGGCGCTAATCTGCTGCGTCCCCCAGCGAACGTCCGCCGGGATGGCGCCGATGCCGGCGGTGTTAATAAACAGCTTATCCGCCGCGCCGCGCGGCACCACTTTAGTGTCGCCGGTGACGATGGCGATCCCTGCCGCCCGGGCGGTGTCGGCCATGCTGGCGACCACCGCTTCCAGGGTGGCCATCTCCAGCCCCTCTTCGAGAATAAAGCCGCAGGAAAGATAGCGGGGGATGGCGCCGCTGACCGCCACATCGTTGGCGGTACCGCAGACGGCCAGCTTGCCGATATTGCCGCCGGGAAAGAACAGCGGGTCAATCACGTAGCTGTCGGTGGAGAAGGCGAGGCGGTCCCCCTGGGCGGCGAGCGCCGCCAGATCGAGGCGCGCCTGATCCTCCTGCTCCGCCAGCCAGGGGTTGGCGAAGGCCTGCATAAACAGGTCGCCGATCAGCTGCTGCATTGCCTGACCGCCGCTACCGTGGGCTAACTGGACGCTTTTCATGCTTCATTTTCCTGACTGCGATATTGATACCAGGCGGCGCAGGCCCCTTCTGAGGAGACCATCAGCGCGCCAAAGGCGCTTTGCGGATTGCAGGTGCGGGCGAAGAGCGGGCACTGGTGCGGTTTACAGCGGCCGGTCAGCACCTCGCCGCAGCGGGCCCGCGGGTCGTCGCACACGCGCTGCGGCGCCGGGCGGAAATGCGCCTCGGCATCGAAGCGCTGATAGGCTGGCGTAAGCTGCACGCCGGAGTCGCTAATGACCCCCAGGCCGCGCCATTCGCTGTCGCCATCCAGGCGAAAGACGTCGGCCATCGCCGCTTGCGCCAGCGGGTTGCCGGCATCCGGCACCACGCGACGGTACTGATTTTCCACATCGCTGCGCTGCGCTATTGTCTGCTCAACCAGCATCACCGCGCCTTGCAGTAGATCAAGCGGTTCGAAACCAGCGACCACTAAAGGACGATGATAGTCGCTGGCGATAAAGCCGTAGGCTTCGGTGCCGATCACCATACTGACGTGGCCCGGGGCGAGAAAGGCGTCGATACTGTTGTCCGGCTGATCCAGCAGGCTGCGCAGGGTCGGCAGCAGGGTGATGTGCTGGCAAAAAAAGTAGAAGTTATCGACGTTGCGCTCCCGCGCCTGACGCAGGGTGAGGGCGGTGGCGGGCATGGTGGTTTCGAAACCGAGGCCGAAAAAGACCACCTCACGCTGCGGGTTTTGCTGCGCCAGCCGCAGGGCGTCCATCGGCGAGTAAACGATGCGGACATCGGCGCCGCGGGATTTCGCCTGCAGCAGCGAGCCGTTTTTACCTGGCACGCGCATGGCGTCGCCGAAGGTGCAGAAGATGACCCCCGGACGGCTGGCAATCTCAATGCAGGCATCGATGCGCCCCATCGGCAGGACGCACACCGGGCAGCCTGGCCCATGAATAAATTCGATATTCTCCGGCAACAGCTGGTCGAGCCCGAATTTAAAAATGGCATGAGTATGGCCGCCGCAGACCTCCATGATGCGTAGCGGTCGCGCGGCGGTGTGCGGCAGCAGACGCGCACGCTGCTGAAGATGCGCCACCAGCTGCATCACCTGTTCGGGGGCGCGGTATTCGTCAACGTAACGCATTATCGCTCCTCGCCATACAGCAGCGCGCCGACGTCCGGCTCCACATCGAACATATTTTGCAGCGCCTCGAGAGTGTCGCGCGCTTCGGCTTCATTGATCACGCTCATGGCGAACCCAACGTGCACCAGCACCCACTGGCCGAGACGCGTCTGACCCTGCTCGTCAACGGCGCCCACCAGCGTCAGGTCGACGTCGCGCTGAATGCCACAGACTTCCACCTTCGCCAGCACGCCGTCGATGGCGCAAATTTGTCCCGGAATGCCTATGCACATCGCTGCGTCTCCAGCCAGGTGAGCCACTGCTCCATGCCTTCGCCGCTGGTGGCCGAGAGGAGAATAATCTCAATATGCGGATTGACCTCACGGGCGCAGGCCAGGCACTTCTCAACGTCGAAATTGAGATACGGCAGCAGGTCGACTTTGTTGAGCAGCATCAGGCTGGCGGCGGCAAACATATGTGGATATTTCAGCGGCTTGTCTTCGCCTTCGGTGACCGACAGCACTGCCACCTTATGGCGTTCGCCAAGATCAAAGCTGGCCGGGCAGACCAGGTTGCCGACGTTTTCGATAAACAGAATGCCGTGGTCAGCCAGCGGCAGGCGCGGGGCGGCGTCGGCGATCATCTGGGCATCGAGATGGCAGCCTTTCCCGGTATTGACCTGAATCGCCGGGGTGCCGGTGGCGCGAATGCGGGCGGCGTCATTGACCGTTTGCTGATCGCCTTCAATCACCGCGCAGTCGGCGCGTCCTTTCAGCCGGGTGAGGGTTTCGGTCAGCAGGGTGGTTTTACCGGAGCCGGGGCTGGAAACCAGATTCAGCACCAGCTGCTGTTTCGCCGCAAAGCGTGCGCGGTTGCGCGCCGCCAGACGGTTGTTTTTATCCAGCACGTCGATCTCCACTTCCAGCATCCGCCGCTGGCTCTGCCCCGGGGCGTGAGTCCCAGCTTCGCCATGGCCGTAATGCAGGTCGCCCTCTGGCGTGCGGGTGGGGGCGAAGTGATCGGTTTTGACACCGGTGATGGTCATCGTCTGGCGTGGGGCGGGCGCGAAGGGGGCGCTGCGGAACGCGGAATGCGGGTTTCGTTCGTCTCCTTCAATATAGAGGTTGCCTTCGCCACAGCCGCATGTTGTACACATAGTTTACTCCAGTTCTAAACGCTGAATCTGTAAGCCGTCATCCGCCACGATCTGTAGCTGGTCGTTATTGCAGAGCGGGCAGCGGCGGACGTGCTGCGAGACAAGATGGACGTACTGCTGGCAGCGTTCGCACCAGCATTCAGCCTGTTGTTCGGCGATATGCAGTTCGCACCCCTCCGCCAGCGTGCCCCGGCAGACCAGCTCAAAGCAGAAGGTCAGGGCGCTGGCTTCCACACAGGAAAATGCGCCGACCTTGAGCCACACGCCGGTCACCCGTCGCGCGCCGGCCTGCTGCGCCTGTTGTTCAATAATTTCCAGCGCCCGCTGGCTGAGGGTGATTTCGTGCATAGTCGCCTCCGTATCGCAATGCGCCTTGTATGCAATAACGATGCCAGAATGAAATCGTCGTGGCCGTCGATGTCGATGTCGACGCCCCGGGGCTGTCATCGACATGTCGCGTCGGCAGGGATGAATACAAAAACATAGTTAAATCAATTAAATAAAACCTGGCATGAAAAATGCTTAGAGGGTGCATCTCATGCAACGGAGAAACCGATATGACTATTTGGGAAATAAGTGAAAAGGCGGATTACATCGCCGACCGCCACCGGCAGCAGCAGGAGCAGTGGCACATCTACTGTAACTCGCTGGTTCAGGGGATCACCTTGTCGAAGGCCCGCCTGCATCACGCGATGAGCTGCGCGCCGGATAAAGAGCTGTGCTTCGTGCTGTTCGGCCATTTTCAGGTGTTTGTCGCGCTGGCGGAAGGCTTTAACAGCCACACCATCGAATACTACGTCGAAAACAAAGGCGGCGGTGATAAGTACCTGATTGCTCAGGCCACGCTGGCGGCAGATGGCACGGTGGACGGGCGGATCAGCAACCGCTCCCGCGACCAGGTGCTGGAGCACTATCTGGCGATTATCGCCACCGTCTATGACCGTCTGTATGACGCCATGGAGCAAGACCAACCGGTGGATTTAAGCCATCTGGCCCTGACCCACTGATCGCGAGGTGTCGACACGTGTCGAAAATGACACCTGCGCAACCTGATTTCGTCAAAAATGACTTTCACCCGAGGATGACCCGGTGAACCGTTTTGTAATTGCTGACTCCACTGTCTGTATCGGCTGCCGCACCTGCGAAGCCGCCTGCTCTGAGACGCATCGCCAGCACGGCCTGCAGGCTATGCCGCGGCTGCAGGTGATGCGTAATGAAAAAGAATCGGCACCGCAGATGTGCCACCACTGCGAAGATGCCCCCTGCGCCACCGTCTGCCCGGTTAACGCCATCCAGCGCGTCGATGGCGCCGTCCAGCTCAACGAGAGCCTGTGCGTAAGCTGCAAACTGTGCGGCATCGCCTGCCCGTTTGGCGCCATCGAATTTTCCGGCAGCCGTCCGCTGGATATTCCGGCCAATGCCAATACCCGACTGGCGCCCCCCGCGCCGCCGGCGCCGGCCCGTGTCAGCTCGCTGCTCGACTGGGTGCCCGGCGTGCGCGCCATTGCCGTGAAATGCGACCTCTGCCACTTCGATGACCAGGGCCCGGCCTGCGTGCGGACCTGCCCGACCAACGCGCTGCTGTTGGTGGATAGCCGGGATATCGCCCAGGCCAGCAAGCGTAAACGCCAGCTGACCTTTAATACCGACCTTGGCGACTTGTCGCTGTTCCAGGCGCAACAGGGGGAGAGGGAATGAGTGTAATGGGATTAGTCAATCAGGCGGTAATGTGGTACGCCGCCAGCGCCGTGCTGGCCTTTGTGTTTGCCATGCGTAAACCGCTCAGCGGCGCTATTGCCGGGATCGGCGGCGCGGTGGCCAGCGCCATGCTGGTGGTTGCCGGCGGCGCAGCGCTCTTGATGCCGGAACGGATCCACGGCGGCATGCTGCAGTTTCTGCATCTGACGATGCGGGTGGGCGGTGTCAACGCGCTGTGGCTGCTGGCCATCGGCCTGTCGGCGCTGCCGGTGTCATTGTTCAATATTAGCTGGCATCGCCATCCGCAGGTGAAGGCCAACGGCCTGCTGGTCAACCTGCTGCTGGCCGCCGCCACCTGCGCGGTGGTGGTGACCAATATCGGTTCGCTGGTGGTGATGGCGGAGATCATGGCGCTCTGCGCGGCGTTTCTCACCGGCTGCGCCGCCTCCGGTAAGCTGTGGTTTGCCCTGGGGCGTCTCGGCACGTTGCTGATGGCCTGGACCTGCTGGCTGGTGTGGTCGACCTACGGCACCCTCGAGCTGGCGCAGATCAACCTGCAGGCGGTGGATATGATGCAGAACCCGCTGCTGTGGCTACCGGGGCTGGTGGGTTTCGCCCTGCTGGCCGGGGCGATCCCGCTGCACGGCTGGGCGCCGCAGGCTCACGCCGGGGCCAGCGCGCCAGCCGCCGCGCTGTTTTCCACCGTGGTGATGAAGGTCGGTCTCTACGGCATGCTGACCGTCTCGCTGGCCGGCGGTGTGCCGCCGCTGTGGTGGGGCGTCATGCTGCTGGCGCTGGGGATGATCACCGCCTTTATCGGCGGGCTGTATGCCCTGATGGAGCATAACATTCAGCGTCTGCTGGCCTATCACACCCTCGAGAACATCGGCATCATCCTGCTGGGGCTGGGCGCCTTTGTTACCGGCGTGGCAACCCGCAACAGCACGCTGATGGTGCTGGGTTTTATCGGCGGTATGTATCACCTGATTAACCACAGCCTGTTCAAAACCACGCTGTTCCTCGGCGCCGGGGCGGTGTGGTTCCGTACCGGCCATCGCGATATCGAGAAGCTGGGCGGCATCGGTAAAAAAATGCCGTTGATCTCCCTCGCCATGCTGGTAGGACTGATGGCAATGGCGGCCCTGCCGCCGCTGAACGGCTTCGCCGGCGAGTGGGTTATCTACCAGTCCTTCTTCAAAATGAGCACCGGCGACCTGTTTATTGGCCGTCTGCTGGGGCCGCTGCTGGCCGTCGGCCTGGCGATCACCGGCGCACTGGCGGTGATGTGTATGGCGAAAGTCTATGGCGTGACCTTCCTCGGCGCGCCGCGGACGAAAGAGGCGGAAAACGCCACCTGCGCCCCCTGGCTGATGACCCTGAGCGTAATACTGGCGGCGGTCTTCTGCCTCGTTGGCGGCATCGCCGCGCCGTGGCTGCTGCCGCTGGTGAGCGGCGCCTTCCCGGTGCAGGCTCAGGTATCGAGCGTGGTATCGCAGCCGATGATCGCGCTGCTGCTTATCGCCTGCCCGCTGCTGCCGTTCCTGCTGATGATCTTCTTTAAAGGCGATCGCCTGTCGGCGCGCTCGCGCGGCGCGGCGTGGGTCTGCGGTTACGACCACGAGCAGTCGATGGTGGTAACGGCCCACGGCTTTGCCATGCCGGTGAAAGAGGCCTTTGCGCCGTTGCTGAAGCTGCGTCACTGGCTGAACCCGGTGCGTCTGGTGCCGGGCTGGCAATCGGCCTCGGCGCCGGCGCTGCTGCGCGGGATCGCGCTGGTTGAGCTGGCGGTGCTGGTGGTGATTGTCATTTCGCGAGGAGCCTGAGAATGAGTCTGTTAATTGCATTGCTACAGGCGCTGGTGCTGTTTGCCGTCGCGCCGCTGTTGTCCGGGATCGTTCGCGTCGCCCGCGCGCGGCTGCATAACCGCCGTGGACCGGGGGTACTGCAGGAGTATCGCGATATCCTGAAACTGCTGAGCCGCCAGAGCGTGGGCCCTGACGCCTCGGGCTGGGTGTTTCGCCTGACGCCGTACGTCATGGTGGGCGTGATGCTGACCATCGCCACCGCGCTGCCGGTGGTGACGGTGGACTCCCCGCTACCGGTGCTCGGGGATCTCATCACCCTGATCTACCTGTTCGCCATCGCCCGTTTCTTCTTTGCTATTTCCGGTCTGGACACCGGCAGCCCGTTTACCGCGCTGGGCAGCAGTCGCGAAGCGATGCTCGGCGTGCTGGTGGAGCCGATCCTGCTGCTGGGCCTGTGGGTGGCGGCGCAGGTCGCCGCCTCGACCCATATCAGCACCATCACCGATACCCTTTACCACTGGCCGGCGGCGCACAGCATTCCACTGATTCTGGCGCTGTGCGCCTGCGCCTTCGCCACCTTTATCGAGATGGGCAAACTGCCGTTCGATCTGGCGGAAGCGGAGCAGGAGCTGCAGGAGGGCCCCCTGTCGGAATACAGCGGCAGCGGCTTTGGCATCCTGAAGTGGGGCATCAGCCTCAAACAGCTGGTGGTGCTGCAGATGTTTGTTGGGGTCTTTTTCCCGTGGGGCCAGATGACCAGCTTCAGCGTCGGCGGCCTGCTGTTGGCGCTGGTGGTCGCTGTCGTCAAGCTGGTAGTCGGGGTGCTGATTATCGCGTTGTTTGAAAACAGCATGGCGCGTTTGCGTTTTTGTGCCACCTCCCGCGTCACCTGGGCCGGGTTTGGTTTCGCCTTTTTAGCTTTCGTCTCCTTGCTGGTGGCGTGATTAAGAGAGTTTGAGCATGTCTGAAGAAAAAATCGGTCAACACTATCTTGCGGCGCTGCACCAGGCCTTTCCGGGCGTGGTGCTGGACGAAGCCTGGCAGACCAAAGACCAGTTAACTATCACCGTGAAGGTCAACTACCTGCCGGAAGTGGTGGAGTTTCTCTACTACCAGCAGGGTGGCTGGCTGTCGGTGCTGTTCGGCAACGATGAACGTAAGCTCAACGGCCACTACGCGGTCTATTACGTGCTGTCGATGGAGCAGGGCACCAAATGCTGGATCACCGTGCGCGTGGAAGTGGACGCCAACAAACCGGAATACCCGTCGGTGACGCCGCGCGTCCCGGCGGCGGTGTGGGGCGAGCGCGAAGTGCGCGATATGTACGGCCTGGTGCCGGTCGGCCTGCCGGACGAACGTCGTCTGGTGCTACCGGACGACTGGCCGGACGAACTCTATCCGCTGCGCAAAGACAGCATGGACTACCGCCAGCGCCCGGCGCCGACCACCGACGCGGAAACCTACGAGTTCATTAACGAGCTCGGCAGCAAGAAAAACAACGTGGTGCCGATCGGCCCGCTGCACGTCACCTCTGATGAACCTGGCCACTTCCGCCTGTTCGTTGACGGCGAGAACATTATCGATGCCGACTACCGCCTGTTCTACGTCCATCGCGGGATGGAAAAGCTGGCGGAAACCCGCATGGGCTATAACGAAGTGACCTTCCTGTCGGACCGGGTGTGCGGCATCTGCGGCTTCGCCCACAGTACCGCTTACACCACCTCGGTGGAGAACGCGATGGGCATCGTGGTGCCGGAGCGGGCGCAGATGATCCGCGCCATTCTGCTGGAGGTGGAACGCCTGCACTCGCACCTGCTGAACCTCGGTCTGGCCTGCCACTTTACCGGCTTTGACTCCGGCTTTATGCAGTTCTTCCGCGTGCGCGAAACCTCAATGAAGATGGCGGAAATTCTCACCGGCGCGCGTAAAACCTACGGCCTGAACCTGATCGGCGGGATCCGCCGCGACCTGCTGAAAGAGGACATGATCCAGACCCGTCAGCTGGCGCAGCAGATGCGCCGCGACGTGCAGGAGCTGGTGGATATGCTGCTCAGCACGCCGAATATGGAACAGCGTACCGTCGGTATTGGCCGTCTGGATCCGGAAATCGCCCGCGACTTTAGTAACGTCGGCCCGATGGTGCGCGCCAGCGGCCACGCCCGCGACACCCGCGCCGACCACCCGTTTGTCGGCTACGGCCTGCTGCCGATGGAAGTCCACAGCGAGCAGGGTTGCGACGTAATATCTCGCCTCAAGGTGCGGATCAACGAGGTTTATACCGCGCTGAATATGATTGATTTCGGTCTCGATAACCTGCCGGGCGGCCCGCTGATGGTGGAAGGGTTCACCTATATTCCGCACCGCTTCGCACTGGGCTTCTCCGAGGCGCCGCGCGGCGACGATATCCACTGGAGCATGACCGGCGACAACCAGAAACTGTACCGCTGGCGCTGCCGGGCGGCGACCTATGCCAACTGGCCGACCCTGCGCTATATGCTGCGCGGCAACACCGTTTCCGATGCGCCGCTGATCATCGGCAGCCTCGACCCGTGCTACTCCTGTACCGACCGCATGACCGTTGTCGACGTACGCAAGAAGAAGAGCAAAGTGGTGCCGTACAAAGAGCTGGAGCGCTACAGCATCGAGCGTAAAAACTCGCCGCTGAAATAAGGAATCGCCATGTTTACCTTTATTAAAAAAGTTATTAAGACCGGCACCGCGACGCACGCCTACCCGCTGGAGCCGATGCCGGTAGACAAAAACTTTCGCGGCAAGCCGGAGCATACGCCGCAGCAGTGTATCGGCTGCGCGGCCTGCGTGAATGCCTGCCCGTCGAACGCCCTGATGGTCGAGACCGATCTGACCACTAATCAGCTGGCGTGGCAGTTCAACCTCGGGCGCTGCATCTTCTGCGGCCGCTGTGAAGAGGTGTGCCCGACGGCGGCGATTAAGCTGTCGCCGGAGTATGAGCTGGCGGTGTGGAAGAAAGAGGATTTCCTCCAGCAGTCGCGCTTCGCTATCTGCCACTGCCGGGAGTGCCAGCGTCCGTTCGCGGTGCAGAAGGAGATCGACTACGCCATCGCGCTGCTCAAGCATAACGGCGATACCCGCGCCGAGCTGCACCGTGAAAGCTTCGAAACCTGCCCGGAATGCAAGCGCCAGAAATGCCTGGTGCCGTCCGATCGTATTGAACTGACCCGCCATATGAGGGAGGCCAGCTGATGAGTACTTTACTTGGCCCGCGCGATGAAAACGGCATACCCGTGCCGATGACGGTGGATGAATCCATCGCCAGCATGAAGGCCTCGCTGCTGAAGAAGATTAAACGTTCGGCCTACGTCTACCGCGTCGACTGCGGCGGCTGCAACGGTTGCGAAATCGAAATTTTCGCTACCCTTTCGCCGCTGTTCGACGCTGAACGCTTCGGGATTAAAGTGGTGCCTTCGCCGCGCCATGCCGATATCCTGCTGTTTACCGGGGCGGTGACCCGCGCCATGCGCTCCCCGGCGCTGCGCGCCTGGCAGTCGGCGCCGGATCCGAAGATCTGTATCTCCTACGGTGCCTGCGGCAACAGCGGCGGCATCTTCCACGACCTGTACTGCGTCTGGGGCGGTACCGATAAAATCGTACCGGTCGATGTCTATATTCCGGGCTGCCCGCCGACGCCCGCCGCCACCCTGTACGGCTTTGCCATGGCGCTCGGCCTGCTGGAGCAGAAAATCCATGCTCGTCTGCCAGGCGAACTCGACGAACAGCCGACCGAGCTGCTGCATGCCGATATGGTGCAGCCCCTGCGGGTGCGCATCGATCGCGAAGCGCGGCGTCTGGCGGGCTATCGCTATGGCCGGCAGATTGCTGACGACTATATGCGTCTGCTCGGCCAGGGCGACAGCCAGGTGCTGCGCTGGCTGGAGGCGGAGAAAGATCCGCGTCTGACCGAGATCGTCACCCATCTCAACCAGGTGGTCGAGGGGGCGCGTATCCGATGAGCGAGACGGTGGTGTTCAGTCAGCTGAGCCGTAAATTTATTGATGAGAACGACGCCACGCCGGATCAGGCGCAGCAGGTGGTCTATTACAGCCTGGCGATTGGCCACCACCTCGGCGTCATCGACTGTCTCGAGGCGGCGCTGAGCTGCCCGTGGGACGCGTATCTGGCATGGATCGCCACCCTTGAGGCCGGGAGCGCCGCGCGGCGCAAAATGGAGGGCGTGCCGAAGTATGGCGAAATCGTCATCGACAGCAGCCATGTGGCGATGCTGGCCAACGCCTTTGATAAAGCGCAGTCCGCGCAGACCCCGCAGCAGCAGGCGTGGAGTAAAACGATGCTCAGCATGCTGCATGATATTCACCAGGAGAGCGCCATCTATCTGATGGTGAGGAGATTACGTGACTGACGTTTTACTCTGTGTTGGCAACAGCATGATGGGCGACGACGGCGCCGGCCCGCTGCTGGCGGAGATGTGCGCGGCGAACCCGGCCGGCCAGTGGGTGGTCATCGACGGCGGCAGCGCGCCGGAAAACGACATCGTGGCGATCCGTGAATTACGCCCCGAACGCCTGCTGATTGTCGATGCCACCGATATGGGCCTCAACCCCGGTGACATTCGCGTCATCGATCCCGACGATATCGCCGAGATGTTTATGATGACCACCCATAACATGCCGCTCAACTATCTGGTCGATCAGCTGAAAGAGGACGTCGGCGAGGTGATTTTCCTCGGCATTCAGCCGGATATCGTCGGTTTTTATTATCCGATGACCCAGCCGGTAAAAGAGGCCGTTGCCCGGGTGTACCAGCAGCTGGCAGACTGGCAGGGCCAGGGCGGCTTTGCCCGGCTGGAGGCCGCAGACGATTAACCCAGCGGCGAACCGGGCTCTCCGCCGGCGCACGACTGACCTGCCGGGAGCCCCGTTCCCGGCGGCGCCAGCTCAAGATTCTCTATCACTAATTTCCCGGGCGACACCGAGACTCTGACCTGCGTGCCGACCGGAAACCCCGCCTGCTCCAGCCAGTCGCCGTTCAGGTTCAGGGCTGCGTGGCGGGTGTAGCGCCGCGTCTCCCGCGTTTTGCGGTCTTCATGGCGTTTTCTGACATATCCCACGGTTAACTGGCGAATGGCCCTGGCTATCCCTCTGGCTGCGGTAGTGTGCTGTGCGCTCATGATGTGCTCCTTGCTGAAGATACCCCTGTAAAAGTACTGGATAAAATACCAGTTATTGTGAACAGGAGGCAAACCAGAAACTGGAATCAGGCTCGAGAAAAAAGCATGTAATAGATGCAACAGAAAGCAGACGCCCGTCCCCCGTTTATCGCGGGGAATGGGCGCGCGTGGGCGAGGACGCTTAGTCGAGATCGGCGCCGTTGCTGGCTATCACCTTCTGGTACCAGAAGAATGACTTTTTACGCTTACGCGCCAGGGTGCCGTTGCCGGCATCGTCGCGATCGACATAGACAAAGCCGTAGCGCTTGCTCATCTCGCCGGTTGACGCCGAGACCAGATCGATGCAGCCCCAGCTGGTGTAGCCCAGCACCGGAATACCGTCTCCGATAGCGTCGCGCATTGCCCTGATGTGCTCGCGCAGGTAGCTGATGCGATAGTCGTCATTGATGTCGCCATTGGCATCGATCTCATCGCGGGCGCCAAGCCCGTTTTCCACCAGGAACAGCGGTTTCTGATAGCGGTCGTACATCATGTTCATGGTGATGCGCAGGCCCAGCGGGTCGATGCCCCAGCCCCATTCGCTGGCCGGGATGTGCGGGTTCTTCAGCGACTTGACGATATTGGCGGCGTTGGTATTGCTGGCGTTCATCTCCGCCGAGGCGCAGCGCGACGCATAGTAGCTAAAGGAGACGAAATCGACGGTGTTTTTGAGGATCTCGTCATCGCCCGGCTGTTTCGCAATCGTGACCCCTTTTTCCCGGAACACCCGCGCGGCCCACACCGGATAGGCGCCGCGCGCCTGGACGTCGATAAAGAACAGATTTTCGCGGTCCTTCTCCAGCGCCATCCACACATCTTCCGGCTTGCAGGAGTAAGGATAGAAATTGCCGCCCGCCAGCATGCAGCCGACCTGATTTTGCGGGTTAATCTCATGGGCGATTTTTGTCGCCAGCGCGCTGGCCACCAGCTCGTGATGCGCGGCCTGGTACTTCACCTGCTCCTGATTTTCACCCTCTTCAAACACCAGCCCGGCGCCGGAGTAGGGGCTGTGCAGCATGATGTTGATTTCATTGAAGGTGAGCCAGTATTTCACCAGACCGTCAAAAGCTTCAAAGCAGGTGCGGGCGTAGTGGCTGAAAAAATCCACCATTTTGCGGTTGCGCCAGGAGCCGTACTCCATCACCAGATGCATCGGCACGTCGAAATGACACAGCGTGACCAGCGGCTCGATACCGTGCTTTTTGCACTCCTCAAACAGTGAGCGATAGAAGGCGATGCCCTGCGGATTCGGCTGTTGCTCGTCGCCGCGCGGGAACAGGCGGCTCCAGGCGATGGAGGTTCGAAAGACGCTGAACCCCATCTCGGCCATCAGGGCAACATCTTCTTTATAGCGATGGTAAAAATCGATCGCCTCATGGCTGGGGTAAAATTCGTCTTCACGCAGCGTAAAGCGCTTCTCCAGGCCTAATTTTACCGGCAGGCGGTGAGCGCCGTGGGGGAGGGTATCCACGGTGGTCAGCCCCTTACCGCCTTCAAGATAAGCGCCTTCAGACTGGTTGGCGGCCAGTGCGCCGCCCCATAAAAATCCCTGTGGGAAACTCGCCATGCATTACCTCATTATCAATTGTGTGTTCAGGCGTGGGATGCCTGGGCCCGGGCCTGGCGCGCTCTGGCGTCGGCAGCGGCCTGTTCAACGGGAATATCTTCAAAGCCGAGGATCAGCGTCAGGGCAAACGACAGCACCACCGACAGCGCCATCACGCCAAATACCCAGACGATAGTCATCGGATTGGCTGGATCGAAAAACTGCACGCTGGTAAACAGCCCTGGCGCCGCCATCGAATGGCTGGCCAGACCGGCGATTCCCGCCACCGCGCCGCAGATAAAGCCGCTGATTAAGCTGGCGATCAGCGGGCGCTTCAGGCGCACCGCCACGCCGTACAGCGCCGGTTCGGAAATCCCGGCCAGAATCGCCGATGCCGCGGCGGCCAGCGCCGTCTGGCGCAGCTCCGGGTTTTTGGTTTTCCACGCCACCGCCAGCGACGATCCGCCCAGCGACAGGTTGGCGCCGATCTCCGATGGCATCACCATGCCCTCTTTGCCGGTTTCGGCGATGGTCTGAATGATGGTTGGCGTAAAGACGCGGTGCATCCCGGTCATCACCAGCAGTGGCCACAGCCCGCCCATGATCGCCACCGACAGCCAGCCGAGATAGCTGTGGATCGTATACACCAGCGCGGAAATGGCGCTACCGATCCAGATGCCCAGCGGGCCAATCAGCAGGATCGCCAGCGGGGCGGCGATCAGCACGATCAGCATCGGCTTAAGGAAGTTTTTCGTCACCGCCGGGGTAATGCGATCCACCCAGCGCTCGATATACGACAGGCACCAGGTCATCACCAGCGCCGGGATCACTGTATAGGTGTATTTCACCGCGGTAACCGGAATAAAGGCGAATTCAACGTGTTCGCCCTGGGCGGCTTTGGCCATCAATTCGATAAACCCGGGATGCACCAGCACCCCGGCGATGGCGATAGCCAGCGACATATTGGTTTTGAATTTCACCGCCGCGGAGGCGGCCACCATCAGCGGCAGGAAGAAAAACGCGCCGTCGCCGATAAGCGTCAGGAGGGTCAGCGTCGGTGAGCCTTTCGGCAACGCGCCGCTCATCTCGAGGATCATCGCCAGCAGCTTGACCATCGATCCGCCGATAATCGCCGGGATCAGCGGCGACATGGTGCCGATCAGCGCGTCAAGGATCCCGGCGCCGATGCGTTTCAGGGTTAGCGGCGCTTTGCCCTGCGGCTCAGCCGGGCGCAGGTCGCCAGGCAGCAGATTCACGACCTCGCGGTAGGCCTGGGAAACGGTATTGCCGATGATCACCTGGCATTGGTTATCGCTGCGCACAACGCCGAGTACCCCGGTCAGGCCTTTCAGGGTGGGGCTATCGACCTTTTCGTCGTCTTTGACCACGAAGCGCAGACGGGTCATGCAGTGGGTCACGGCGGCGACGTTATCGACTCCGCCGATTGCCTCGACTATCTGTTGCGCCAGGGCTGCATAATTTTTCGACATCGGATTTTATCCTGTTTATCAATAGGGTACTGATCTGCTACCGCGCCGCATCGCCGGGCGATACCATGTTTATATAGGAAACCGGTTCCACAAAATCATGGTGAGTTTCATTTGATTGCGCAAGGAATAAAAAAAGATGATCTCAATTTTGTGATTTTGATCGCGAAGCGTCGCCGTGAGCCGGATCGCGGTGGTGAACAGGGGAATGCTGTAAAAGCGGGAAACGTGCAGTACACTGCCTGCAACTTTTGCAACAGGAAGAATCACATGGCAACGATGCTGGAGGTCGCAAAGCGCGCGGGGGTATCGAAGGCAACCGTTTCGCGGGTACTGTCGGGCAACGGCTATGTCAGTCAGGAGACCAAAGACCGGGTGTTTAAGGCAGTGGCGGAGAGCGGCTATCGGCCTAATCTGCTGGCGCGCAACCTGGCGACCAAAACGACGCAAACCCTGGGCCTGGTGGTGACCAACACCCTGTACCACGGCGTCTATTTCAGCGAGCTGCTGTATCACGTGGCGCGGATGACGGAAGACAAGGGACGACAGCTGATCCTGGCCGACGGCAAGCACAGCGCGCAAGAGGAGCGGGAGGCGATCCAGTACCTGCTGGACCTGCGCTGCGATGCGATCATCATCTACCCGCGCTTTCTCACCGTTGACGAGATGGACGAGATCGTCGAGAACCACTCGCAGCCGATCATGGTGCTTAATCGCCGCCTGCGCCGCCACGCCAGCCACTGCGTCTGGTCCGATCAAAAAGCCTCGGCGATGCGGGTGGTGGAGCGGCTGATTGCGCTTGGCCATCGCGATATCGCCTTTATTACCGGCTCCCTTGACTCACCCACCGGCGTCGAACGCCTTGCCGGCTACAAAGACGCGTTGGCTGGCCACGGCATCGCCCTGAACGAGGCGCTTATCGCGGAGGGGCGCTGGACGCCGGAAACCGGCGCGGCGGCGGTGGAGAGCCTGCGTCAGCGCGGGGTGACCTACAGCGCGCTGGTGGCGAGCAATGACGATATGGCGATCGGAGCGATGAAGCAGCTTCACCAGCTGGGCGTTAAGGTTCCGGATCAGGTCTCGGTGGTGGGGTTTGATGATATTGTGCTGGCGCCGTATATGGTGCCGTCGCTCGCCAGCGTTCGGGTACCGGTGACGGAGATGATTAAAGAGAGCATCAATCGGCTGATATTTATGCTGGATGGTGGGGAGTTCAACTTTCAGCAGAGCTTCCCCGGGGCGCTAATTGAGCGTGATTCACTGGTGGCGGGTCCCTGTGCCTGACGTCGTCAGCTGTCATCGTCACTACTGACGATGACAGCAAATGTTCGATTTAATTCTCTTAACTATCAATGATATAAAAACTGGAACGTATTATGCATACTCCGGCGCCTAACCTTCTTACTGCTGGAGAAATGGATGAACCGTTTCATTATCGCTGATGCGAGCAAATGTATCGGCTGTCGCACTTGCGAAGTGGCCTGCGTGGTGTCCCATCAGGAACATCAGGATTGCGCCGCCCTGACGCCTCACACCTTTCAACCGCGTATTCACGTGATCAAAGGGGTCAATGTCTCCACGGCGACCGCCTGCCGTCAGTGTGAAGACGCCCCCTGCGCCAACGTCTGCCCGAACGGCGCCATCAGCCGCGATAAAGGCTTTGTCCATGTGATGCAGGAGCGCTGCATCGGCTGCAAAACCTGCGTTGTTGCCTGCCCGTACGGGGCGATGGAGGTGGTGGTGCGCCCGGTGATCCGCCATAGCGGCGCCGGACTGAACGTCGTGGCGGAAAAAGCCGAAGCCAACAAGTGCGACCTCTGCTTCCACCGCGAGAGCGGCCCGGCCTGCATGGAAGTCTGCCCGACGCACGCCCTGGTGTGCGTTGACCGCAACAAGCTGGAGCAGATGAATATCGAGAAACGTCGCCGTACGGCGCTGGCCTGGTAAGTCGTGGCATGAACGGGGTGCAAATCCGCATTCGCGGTAAAGTGCAGGGGGTGGGGTTCCGCCCCTTTGTCTGGCAGCTGGCCCGGACGCAGGCCCGCTGCGGCGATGTCTGTAATGACGGTGACGGCGTCCTCGTGCGGCTGGCCGGGGGCGACGATGGTTTTACTGCCGCTCTGGCTGACCACTGCCCGCCGCTGGCGCGTATCGACAGCACCGACTGCACCCCTTATTGCTGGACGGCCACGCCGAAGGATTTCACCATCCGCGAGAGCGGGGCGGGATGCATGCGCACTCAGATTGTGCCCGATGCCGCGACCTGTCCGGCGTGCCTCGCGGAGATGAACGATCCCCGGGCGCGCCGCTACCGCTACCCCTTTATCAACTGCACCCACTGCGGGCCGCGGTTAACCATTATCCGCGCCATGCCCTACGACCGGCCTTTCACCGCAATGGCGCCGTTCCCGCTCTGTTCCCCTTGTGAGGCGGAGTTCCGCGATCCTGCGGATCGCCGTTTTCACGCCCAGCCGGTGGCCTGCCCCGACTGCGGGCCGCGCCTGGAATGGCGGGCAGAGGGGGAAACGCTGAACAGCGAGGCGGCGCTGCAGGCGGCCATCACGCGGCTGGCGGCAGGCGACATCGTGGCGATAAAAGGCATCGGCGGCTTTCATCTGGCCTGCGATGCCGGTAATCCTACTGCCGTTGCCACGCTGCGGGCGAGGAAACACCGTCCGGCGAAACCGCTGGCGGTGATGTTGCCGTCAGCGGCGGGCTTACCCGCCGACGCCGCGGCGCTGATGGGCTCCCCGGCGGCGCCCATCGTACTGATTGCTAAAGCGCAGGTCTCCGGCCTGTGTGACGAGATTGCGCCAGGACTTGCGGAAGTAGGGGTGATGCTGCCGTCTAATCCGCTGCAGCATTTGCTTCTGCAGGCCCTGGCGCGCCCCATCGTCATGACCTCCGGCAACCTTAGCGGCCGTCCGCCGGCGTTAAGTAATGCTCAGGCGCTCAACGACTTAGCCGACATTGCCGACGGCTTTCTCTTGCATAATCGCGACATCCTGCAGCGAATGGATGATTCGCTGGTGCGGTCAAGCGGTGAAATGCTGCGCCGCGCCCGGGGCTACGTCCCGGATGCGCTGCCGCTGCCGCCGGGGCTACAAGACATCCCGCCGCTACTGGCTCTCGGCGCGGATATGAAAAATACCTTCTGCCTGGCGCGCGGCAGCGAAGCGGTGCTGAGCCAGCACTTTGGCGATCTTGGCGAGGAAGGCGTTGAACAGCAGTGGCGCAGCACCCTGCAACTGATGCAAAGCATTTACGCGTTTGTGCCGCAGCGGGTGGTGGTTGATGCCCATCCCGGCTATCGTTCAACGCAGTGGGCGGCGTCCCTGTCGCTGCCGGTGGAGACGGTGCTGCATCACCATGCTCATGCTGCGGCGTGCCTGGCCGAGCACCACTGGCCGCTTGACGGCGGCGACGTTATCGCCCTGACCCTCGACGGCATCGGCATGGGGGAGAATGGCGCGCTGTGGGGCGGGGAGTGCCTGCGGGTTAACTATCGCCAGTGCGAACATCTTGGCGGGTTGCCGGCCGTGGCGCTGCCGGGCGGTGACCTGGCGGCGCGCCAGCCGTGGCGAAATCTGCTGGCTCAGTGCCTGGCCTTTGTCCCTGACTGGCAGGATTATCCGCAGACCGCCCCCCTCCGCCAGCGCAACTGGCCGCTGCTGGCGCAGGCCATCGATCGCGGCATTAACGCGCCGCGCGCCTCGTCCTGCGGACGGCTGTTTGATGCCGTCGCCTGTGCGCTGGATTGTGCGCCGGAGAGCCTGAGCTATGAAGGCGAAGCAGCCTGTCGGCTGGAGGCGCTGGCCGCCAGCTGCCCCGGCGTCAGCCACCCGGTTACGCTGCCGTGGCGCGACGACGTGCTGGACTTAGCAACCTTCTGGCGACAGTGGCTGAACTGGCAGGCGACCCCGGCGCAGAAAGCCTGGGCCTTCCATGACGCCCTGGCCTGTGGGCTGGCGGCGATGGCCCGCGACTGCGCCACTGCCCGCGGTATCGAGACGATGGTCTGCAGCGGCGGGGTGCTGCATAATCGCTTGCTGGCGGCGCGATTGACCTTTTATCTGGCGGATTTTACTCTGCTGTTTGCGCAGCAGTTGCCGGCCGGCGACGGCGCAATCGCATATGGTCAGGCGGTGATCGCCGCCGCCCGCGGGCAGGCTCAAGGAACACAACAATGATAATGACAGTTTTACGCCAGCAGCCGCGCGCTGCGGGACTGGTGTTGGGGTTGATCGCGGCGAACTTACTGGCCTGGTGCTGGGCGCTGCAGGCCTTTGGCGACAGCGGCGCGCTGATGGCCGCCAGCCTTCTGGCCTGGGGCTACGGTCTGCGCCACGCGGTGGATGCCGACCACATCGCGGCGATTGATAACGTGACCCGCAAAATGATGCAGCAGGGGCGGCGGCCTTTCGCCGTCGGGGCCTGGTTCTCGCTGGGCCACTCATCGATTGTGGTATTGGCCTCGGCGGCGATTGCCGCGACCGCCACGGCCTTCAGCGCGCAGATGAGCTGGCTGCATGACACCGGTAGCGTCATCGGCACCGCCGTGTCGGCCCTGTTTTTACTGGCGATGGCTTTTATCAACCTGGTGATTTTACGCAGCGTGTGGCGCAGCTTTCGGGCGTGGAAGCGCGGTGAGAAAGTGAGCGACGAAATCGTCAGCGGCGGCGGGGTGATGAGCTGGCTGTTTGGCAAAACCTTCCGTCTGGTCAGCCGCAGCTGGCAGATGTACCTGGTCGGCTTCCTGTTCGGCCTCGGTTTTGATACCGCTACCGAAATCGGCGTGCTGGGTATCTCCGCCGCCGGCGCGTCGAGCGGGATTTCCGTCTGGTCGATTATGGTCTTCCCGGCGCTGTTCGCCAGTGGTATGGCGCTGGTGGATACCCTCGATAACGTGCTGATGGTCGGCGCCTACGGCTGGGCGTTCAGCAAACCGCAGCGCAAGCTTTATTACAATATGACCATCACCGGCACCTCGGTGGTGGTGGCGCTGTTTATCGGCGGCCTGGAAGCGCTGGGCCTGCTAATGGATAAGTTTGCGCTCAGTGGCGGGATATGGCGCTGGGTGGGGATGTTAAACGATAACCTTGGCGATGCCGGATTTGTGGTGGTCGGGTTGTTTGTCGCCTGTTGGGCGCTGTCGGTGCTTAACTACCGCTGGCGCGGCTACGACAATCTGGCGCGTTAGCTGCAGCATTTTCCCGGCTAAGGCGTTTACGCCGCAAGCCGGGAAAACCATCAACTCACCAGCTGTTTGAGCAGCGCAAAGGCTTCCTTCATTTTGTCTTCACTCACCACAAAGGCGCGCAGCTGGTTTTCGGCATCCACGCCTTTCGCTACCAGCCCCTCTTTGGCGGCTACGATATTCCACGTCAGATCGTCGCGGCGGGTGTCGCCGGCCAGATGCAGCGGCAGATCCGGGGTTTTCACTTTCACCAGCATTGGCGGCAGCTTGAGTTCCCCCGCCTGCGCCAGCAGGTTTTTACTCAGGCACATGGCGCTGAGTAAAATCGGCTGCAGGAACGGCAGTACCGTACCGTTGATTTCCGCACAGTCGCCGAGCGCATAAATCGCCGGGTCGCTGGTTTGCAGTTGATTATTGACCACCACGCCGCGGTTAATCTGCAATCCGGCATGGCGCGCCAGCGACGTTTCCGGGCGCAGGCCGGCGGCGGCCACCACCGCATCGACGGTTATCGCGCGCTGGCGGTCGAGACTGACGCGAATGCCGTCGGCGGTTTGCTCTAACCCCTCAAGCTGCGCCTTGAGCATCAGATGTACGCCCATCTCGGTAAGCCGATGCTGCAGGCGGCTACTGGCCTCCGGCGGCATCAGCGCCGCCAGCACGCTGGCTGAGTTATCGACCACCGTTACCGCTTTACCGGCGCGGCAGAAATCCATCGCCAGTTCGCAGCCAATCAGGCCGCCGCCGACGATCAGCACGCGCTTCGCGTCGTGCAGCTGGCTCTGCGCCGCGCCATATTCGCGCTGGCTGTTCAGCGTCAGCATCAGCTCGCGTCCCGGCACCGGCGGGATAAACGGCGTCGCCCCGGTGGCCAGCACCAGTTTGTCATAGCGCCACTGGTTATCCTGGCTCTTCACTAACCGTTTTTCGGCGTCGATATCGCTCACCCAGGTATGGGGAAACAGACGCAGATTATACTGCTCGGCGAACTCGCCGGCGCTTTGCAGGGTCAGATCGTCGGCCTTCTGCCCGCGGCTGATGACATGGCTGAGGTCCGGTTTGTTGTATTCATCCATGCTATCGGCGGCGATTAAGGTCAGCGGGATTTGCGTATCCTGCTTACGGATATTTTTCACCAGCTGGCGGGCCGCAAAGCCCGAGCCGATGATGACGATGCCATCACTCATTTTGCCTCCGTCGCCAGTACGTCAAAGACATCTTTGCCAAGAGAACACTCTGGGCAGAGGAAATTGTCCGGCACTTCACTCCACGGCGTACCCGGCTGGACATCCTGGTTAGGTTCGCCTTTTGCCGGGTCATAGACCCACTGGCACACGCTGCACTGCATCATGGGGCCGAGATCGGCGGCCGCGGCGGCGGCACAGGCGCAATCCTGTGGTTCCGGCGTTGTCGCTGCTTCAGCAACCGGCAGCGGCGAGAGGGCCCACTGACGAGCGATATCGCGTCCGTGTTGGCGGCACAATTCCAGCGCGTCGATATCCGGGCGCCATTTGGCTTTCAGGCTCAGCGACATCTCAAAGCCGGCATCCTGCAGGCGGGTGGAGAGGCGGTCTACCGCGCCGCCGCTCCAGCCGTGCGAGCCAAAGGCGCTGGCGCGTTTATTGCGAAAACGCAGCCCGGTCATCTCTTCCACCAACCCGGCGATTTTCGGCATCATCACGTTGTTCATGGTGGAGGTGCCCACCAGTACGCCTTTCGAGCGGAAAACGTTGGTGAGAATGTCGTTTTTGTCGCTGCGGGCGACGTTGAAGATTTTTACCGCTACCCGCGGGTCGACTTCAGTGATCCCCTGAGCGATAGCATCCGCCATCATGCGGGTGTTGTTGGACATGGTGTCGTAGAAAATCGTGATGCGATCTTCCTGATAATCCGCCGCCCACTCGAGGTATTTCTCGACGATTTGCGTCGGGTTATCGCGCCAGACCACGCCGTGGGAGGTGGCAATCATCTCCACCGGCAGGTTGAAACCGAGGATCTCGGTAATTTTTGGCGTCACCAGACGGCTAAACGGCGTCAGGATGTTGGCGTAGTAGCGCTGGCACTGTTCGTACAGTTCAATCTGGTCCACTTCATCGTTGAACAGGTGTTCGTCGCAGTAGTGCTGGCCGAAGGCGTCATTGCTGAACAGCACCGCATCGCCGGTCAGGTAGGTCATCATGCTGTCAGGCCAGTGCAGCATCGGCGTTTCCACGAAGATCAGCTGTTTACCATTACCGATATCGAGAGTATCGCCGGTTTTCACCACGTGGAAGTTCCACTCCGGATGATGATGGTGGCCGTTGATCGAGTCGATGGCGTTGGCGGTGCAGTAAATCGGCGTATCCGGGATCTGCATCATCAGCTCAGTCAGCGCGCCGGCATGGTCCTCTTCGGCGTGGTTAATGACGATGTAGTCGAGGTCGGCGAGATCGATTTCGCTGCGCAGGTTCTGCACGAACTCGCGGCTGAATTTATGATCGACGGTATCAATCAGCACGTTTTTCTCTTCGCGGATGAGATAGCTGTTGTAGCTGCTGCCGCGCAGCGTTTTATATTCGGTGCCGTGGAAATCACGCACTTCCCAGTCACGTTGGCCAACCCAAAGAATGTTATTTTTAACCGCAATAGACATAGCAACCTCAATCAATACAGTGTGTTTAAACTCAGTTGACTGGCTTATATCAAGTTGCATGCCAACTTTTTAATTCATTGATAATTGGCTATTTTTAATTTTTTCTGATTTTGGTTGCTGTCAAAATGACAATGGCTAAAATAGTCGATATGACAATGCGTGTTGTCAAAATGACAATGGAGCGGCAATGAGTTTTTCCGTCGACGAGCTGGCGAGAATCGCCATTGATTTACAAAGCGATATTGGTCACACCGACCGCTTTTCGCGCCTGATTACTACCCTGCGGCAGATCCTCGGCTGCGATGCCTCGGCGCTGCTGCGCTATGAGGCGCATCAGTTTGTGCCGCTGGCGATCGATGGCCTGGCGCAGGATGTGCTTGGTCGGCGCTTTGCCCTGGAAGGACACCCGCGGCTTGAGGCGATTGCGCGTGCCGGGGATGTGGTGCGCTTCCCGGCGGATAGCGACTTGCCCGACCCCTATGACGGGCTGATCCCCGGTCATGAGAGCCTGAAGGTTCACGCCTGCGTTGGCCTGCCGCTGTTTGCCGGGCAGACGCTGATTGGCGCGCTGACTCTTGACGGCATGGATGCCGACCGTTTCGATAGCTTCAGCGATGAAGAGCTGCGGCTGATTGCCGCGCTGGTGGCTGGCGCCTTGAATAACGCGCTGCTCATCGCCCGCCTTGAGGCGCAAAATGTGTTGCCGGTGCAACCGGTGAATGACGCGCAGCCTGAGCGTCAGGAGATTATCGGCCTGTCGGCGCCCATGCTGCAGCTGAAAAAAGAGATCGATATCGTCGCCGCCTCGGATTTAAACGTGCTGATCAGCGGCGAAACCGGCACCGGGAAAGAGCTGGTGGCGAAGGCGGTGCACCAGGGATCGCCGCGAGCCGCCAATCCGCTGGTCTATCTCAACTGCGCGGCGCTGCCGGAAAGCGTGGCGGAGAGCGAGCTGTTTGGCCATGTGAAAGGGGCGTTTACCGGGGCTATCAGCAACCGTAGCGGTAAATTTGAGATGGCTGATAACGGCACCCTGTTCCTTGATGAAATAGGCGAACTGTCGCTGGCGTTGCAGGCGAAGCTGCTGCGCGTGTTGCAGTATGGCGATATTCAGCGCGTCGGCGATGACCGCAGCCTGCGGGTCGATGTGCGGGTGCTGGCGGCGACGAACCGCGATCTGCGCCAGGAGGTGGTGGAAGGGCGCTTTCGCGCCGATCTGTACCATCGGCTGAGCGTCTTCCCGCTGTCGGTTCCGGCGCTACGCGAACGGGAAAACGATGTGGTGCTGCTGGCGGGCTATTTCTGTGAGCAGTGCCGCCTGCGGATGGGGCTGGCGCGGGTCATTTTGGCTGAGGCGGCGCGAAACAGGCTGCAGCAGTGGTCCTGGCCGGGCAACGTGCGCGAACTGGAGCATGCTATTCACCGGGCGGTGGTGCTGGCGCGGGCCACCCAGGCCGGTGATGAAGTGGTACTGGAGCCGCAGCATTTCCAGTTTGCGGTGACGGCGCCGATGTTGCCGACTGAGACGGCGGCAGCGTCACCCGCGATAGAGAAGGTCAATCTACGCGAGGCGACTGACTCTTTTCAGCGAGAAGCGATTAGCCGCGCCCTGGAGGCGAACCAGCGCAACTGGGCGGCGACCGCCCGTGCGCTGGAACTGGACGTCGCCAACCTGCATCGGCTGGCGAAACGACTGGGGCTTAAAGGATCCCTGCCTGGTAAAAGTTCTGCAGGTTGATGGCGCCGACCAGTTGGCCGTTTTCATCCACGACCGGCGCGGCGCTGATTTTGTGTTTCATCAGCCGCTCTTTGGCTTCCACCGCGCGGCTTTCCGCCTGCAGCGTTACGCCGTTGCGGGTCATCGCCCGAGTGACGCTATCGTTGAGCGTACCGCCAGCAACCAGCCAGCGGCGCAGGTCGCCGTCGGTGAAAACGCCCTGCACGCGGTTGGTTTCATCGCAGACCGCCACCAGGCCGAGCCCGGTTCGGCTGAGTTCAAGCATGGCGTCCATGACGTTGGCCCCGGCATCGACCCGCGGCACTTCTTCGTCGCGGCGCATCAGGTGATGCACCTTATTCAGCAGACGCGCGCCGAGGGCGCCCGCCGGGTGGGAACGGGCGAAATCTTCTTCATTGAAACCGCGCGCCTGCATCACCGCCATCGCCAGCGCGTCGCCCAGCATCAGGGTGTTAACGGTGCTGGAGGTCGGCGCCAGATGCATCGGACAGGCTTCGCGCTCCACGGCGATATCCAGCACCGCTTTCGCCGCCAGCGCCAGCGGCGAGGTGGATTTGCCGGTCATCGCCAGCAGAGGAATGGATTTCTCTTCCAGCCGCGGCACGATGAGATCCAGCTCTTTTGCGCTACCGGAGTAGGAGATAAACAGCATCACGTCGCGGCTATCGAGCATACCGAGATCGCCGTGCAGGGCTTCCGCCGGATGGACGAAAAAGGCCGGGGTGCCGGTGCTGGCGAAGGTTGCCGCCAGCTTTTTACCGATGTGGCCGGATTTACCGATACCGGAGACAATCAGTTTGCCCTCGCAGTGGATGATGGTTTCCGCCGCGCGGATGAAGTCGTCGCCCAGGCGTTCCGGCAGGCGGCTCGCCTCCTGCAGCTCAAGCATCAGGGTCTGGCGTCCGGCCTCTAACAAAAAGTTACTCATGATGTTCTCCAGTAATAATGACTTCAATACCTTTGGCTTCCAGCGCCCGCTGGAATTCAGGGTCAATATCGGCATCGGTAATCAATTTATCCACGCGTTCAAGGCCGCAGACAATGTTGGGACTTTTACGGCCAAACTTGGATGAGTCGGCCATCAGGATCACTTCGCGGGCGGCGTTACACATCGCCTTACTGACGGTATAGACCTCGTTAAAGGTGGTGACGCCCGCCACCAGATCGATGCCGTCGGTGCCCATAAACAGCTTGTCGAAGCTGAATTGTTCGAAGGCGTTTTCCGCCAGCTGGCCGTGGAATGAAGCCGATTTTTTACGGAAGGTGCCGCCCGGCATCAGGATGGTCTGCTCGTTATCGAACTCGGAAAGGGCGTTGACGATATGCAGGCTGTTGGTCATCACCGTGATGTTATTGAAGCGGCTCAGCAACGGCACCATTTGCAGCACGGTACTGCCGGCGTCGAGGATAATTGAATCGCCATCGTGGATGTAGCGTACGGCGGCCTCGGCAATCTGCGCTTTCTTGTGGGTGTTGATCAGCGTCTTGTGGTCGATAGGCGGGTCGGCCTCGTCTTTATTCAACACTACGCCGCCGTAGGTGCGGATGACGGTCCCGGCATTCTCCAGAATCACCAGATCCTTGCGGATAGTGGTGCCGGTGGTGTCGAAGTGTTGCGCCAGCTCTTCGACCGAGCATTTGCCCTGCGATTGCAGGTGCTCGAGAATGGCTGCCTGGCGCTGACGTGGTTTCATAGGCGTTGTATCCTGCGTTTAAGTTTCGAAGTGATAATTTCGCAAGATATTAACTTTCACAACGAAATTATGCATGTTTCGGATTAAGCGCTAATGATAGTGCATTCTGACAGAGCGGATCATTGGGAAAGATCACATCAGGCTGCAATTCCTCGAGATGTTTACCGCTAAGCGTGGGGATTTTTTGCGGACTGGCGAAGACGGTGAGGCCCTTCATCAACAGCGTATCGCAAATACGATCGTTTTCATCGACGGCGATAGCGACAATCGCGCGTGGTTTAAAGCGCCCGGAGGAACGGCCGACGCCAACGCGGCCCTGCTGGCAAAGGCTATCAAAAGCGCGATTGAAGCGGCGAATTTGCCAGCCGCCGAAAGCCAGCTGAGTCAGCCAGGCGATAGCGGCGACGGTGATTAATGCGGTAACCATAATGTCTCCTGAAAGTGGGGTACCGGGTACAACCCGGGTACCGTTTTTTGTCGGGTGGCGGCTAGCGCCTGACCCGACCGACATTTTTGTAGCCCGGATAAGCGCAGCGCCATCCGGGAACCTTTTAAAACATCACCTGGCCGCCGGTAACGTTAATTGACTGCCCGGTGCAGTACGACGCCTGCGGGCTGGCGTAAAACATCAACACGTTCAGCACATCCTGGTAATCGCAGCCGCGTTTCAACGGCACCTTATCGATGTAGTACTGCTCGACTTCGCTCTCATCAATGCCGAGCTTGGTGGCATACTGCGGCAGCAGCGACTGGAACATCGGCGATTTCAACAGATTGCCGAGCATCAGCGAATGGACGGTAATACCGTACTCCGCCAGATCCAGCGCCAGCGACTGGGTCAGCCCGACGCCGCCGAACTTCGCCGCGCTGTAGCCGGAGTTGTGCTTACTGCCCACTTTGCCGGACTTCGAGTTGATCTGAATGATGCGACCTTTAATGCCATCGCGGATCATCAGCCGCGAGAACTCGCGGGCGCAGAGGAAATAGCCCACCAGGTTCACCTGCAGCGAGCGGTCGAAATCCCCCAGCGCGAAGTCGCTAATAAACGCCGCTTTGGCAATCCCGGCGCTGTACACCAGCAGATCGACGCGCGTGAAAATCTCATCCACCCCGTGAGCCAGGGCAGTGACGCTGGCTTCGCTGGTGGCGTCGGCGCCGAAGCCGTATGCCGTGCCTTCGCCATATTCAGCGTTGATCTCCTGGGCGACGCGGCTGGCTTTTTCACTTTGAATATCGACCACCGCCACGCGGTACCCCTCGGCGGCCAGACCGCGGCACAGAAACTCTCCTAAGGTTTGTCCGCCACCAATGACAACAGCAACCTGATTCATCTTTCTCTCCTTCTAAGCAACAAATTTCAGTACGCAGCCGGTCGCGATAGCATCCGGCACCGGGCCGGCGACGTGAACGGTTCCGGGAAACTCCGCTTCACGATGGCCGTCGAAGCGCAGGGTGATGTGGCCCAGCTCGCGCAGGTTTTGTTCGGCGACCTCGCCGACGGCGGTCACCGGATAACGCCTGTCGCCGAGCTGCAGCTCTGCGCCCGGCGTCAGGGGGCCGGCAAGCTCGCCGTGGTTGTGAATAAAGCAATACTCTTCGATATCCGCCGGGGCGCCCTCGCGGAAGGTGATCAGCATCTGCTCTTCCAGCGCCATCGTCGCGCAGGCGCCGATGCGGGTAATGGTGGTGTGGTAAATGACGGTCATCTTCAGGAACCTCTTACTGGTAAATAAATCCGGAAACGAACCACGCGATCAGCACGGTTGGCGCGCCGGTGAGGAAGCGGCTGACCAGCACCGACGGCACGCCGACGCGCACGGTATCCTGACGGGCCTCGGCCAGCGACAGGCCTACCGGGATAAAATCGCAGGCGGCCTGAGCGTTAATGGCAAACAGCGCGGGCAGGGCGAGGTGCGGTGGAATGTTGCCAAGGCCGATCTGGACGCCGATCAGCACGCCGATGACCTGGGCGATAACGGCGCCGGGGCCGAGAAATGGCGACAGCAACGGGAAGGAGCAGATCAGCGCCAGGGTCACCAGCCCCAGCGGATGGCTGGCAAGCGGCGCCAGGCCGTGGGCAATCCAGTCGCCGATGCCGGAGGCCATGATGATGCCGATCAGCGCCGAGACGAAGGCCATAAACGGCAGAATGGTTTTCAGCACCGTGTCGATGGTGTCGCGTCCGGCCTGGAACAGCACCGCCACCACCGAACCCATCCCCATCCCGACCTTAGCCAGCAGGCCGTCGCTCTGTTCGGTGATCTTTTTGCTGGCGTCATAATCGCGTCCCGCGGCAGGGAGTGGTTGCGCTGCCGTCTCGCCGCTATCTTCCAGCAGTTTGATGTTCTCTTCTTTCACCCCGGAGACGTAAATATCCTCGACGATATACTGCGCCAGCGGCCCGGATTTACCGGTGGCGTGGATGTTGATGGTCGGAATACGGCGCTTCGGGTAGAGGCCGCAGCGCAGGGTGCCGCCGCAGTCAATAATGGCGATGCCAATTTCGCTTTCCGCCGGTTCACCCTCTTTAAATCCATCAACCGCCTGCCAGCCGGTCAGGCTGGCGATGCGGTCAACGATCGCCGGTCGGGTGCCGGCGGTGATATAGACGATCTTTTTGCCCTCGACGACGTCGAGTTCAAGGGGGCCGCCCCAGCCGCCGGTGCCTTTCTCAATACGAATGCGGGTCATGATGTCGCTCCTGACAGATGCACTTTCCGGGCAAGCTGAATCGCCATTTTTTTCTCGAAAATAGAGGTGGTCAGGTCGGTGATCCAACCGCGGAAGAAGTTGGTTACCAGGCCAACCAGCAGGTAGCTCACCGCCAGGGGACCAAGCGGCAGGCCAAGCGTGGTGAGGCCGTTGGCGATGCCGAGATAAACAAACAGCTCGCCGGGGTTGATGTGCGGAAACAGCCCGTTCATCGAATGACAGCTATAGGAGGCCGCCGCGTAGTAGCTTGGTTTGTACTTCTCTGGCATAAAGCGGCCAAGGCTTAAGGTCATGGGGTTGCAGAAGACAAAGGTACCGATGCAGGGCAACAGCAGGTAACGGGTAAGCGGGTTGCCGGCGCAGCGCTGCGCCAGCTTTTCGATCCGCTGCTGGCCGATAAAGTTGATCAGCGCGTTCATGATCACCAGCAGGCTGATCAGTAAGGGGAGGATCCCGGTCACCATGCCGGTAAATACCTCGCCGCCTTTCTGAAACAGGCCGATAAACCACTCCGCGCCGTGGGTAACGACGTCAATCATTGTTCTCTCCTTCAGCGTGTTATTTTTCTTGCTAACTGCAGGCTGATTTTAATCATTTTGAAAGGTTTTAAAGTGTTAAATAGATCGCAAAATGAAAGATAAATATTTTATTTTGAAAGTTTGAAGGCAAGAGGATGAAACGATGAGGCGCATGGCAGTATGTAGGGAAGGGGCGATGAAGGACTATTTTGTCTACAAACGGATTGTCGCTTTCTTGTTGGTCGTCGCATGCTTTACCATAATTATCCCTTGCTGAATTTGTTAAACGGAATTCCCATGTTGAAGCGTCGCTATCTGGCTTTACTTCCCCTTTGTGTGCTCCTCGCTGCCTGCAGCAGCAAACCCAAGACCCCCGCGGAAACGGAGATGGCGAGTGGAACCGGCGGCTTTTTGCTGGAACCGCAGCATAACGTGATGCAGATGGGCGGCGACTTCGCCAACAACCCGGCGGCGGCGCAGTTCATCGATAAGATGGTGGCGAAGCACGGCTTCGACAGACAGCAGCTGCAGGAGATCCTGTCGCAGGCTAAGCGCCTGGATTACGTCCTGCGGCTGATGGATCGTCAGGCGCCGACCGGCCTGCCGCCGACCGGGCCGACCGGCGCCTGGCTGCGCTACAAGAAACAGTTTATTACCCCGGATAATGTGCAGAACGGCGTGGTGTTCTGGAACCAGTATCAGGATGCGCTGAACCGCGCTTATCAGGTTTATGGCGTGCCGCCGGAAATCATCGTCGGCATTATCGGCGTGGAGACTCGCTGGGGTCGGGTGATGGGCAAAACCCGCATCCTTGATGCGCTGGCGACCTTGTCATTTAGCTACCCGCGCCGCGCTGAATACTTCTCGTCGGAGCTGGAAACCTTCCTGTTAATGGCGCGCAGCGAAAGCGACGACCCGCTGGATCTGAAAGGTTCTTTCGCCGGGGCGATGGGCTACGGCCAGTTTATGCCGTCCTCCTATAAGCAGTATGCGGTCGATTTTAACGGTGACGGCCATATCAACCTGTGGGACCCGGTGGATGCCATCGGCAGCGTGGCCAACTACTTCAAACAGCATGGCTGGGTGAGCGGCGATCTGGTGGCGGTGCAGGCGCTGGGCCAGGCGCCGGGGCTGGAGAATGGTTTCAAAACCAAATACAGCGTGTCGCAGCTGGCGGCGGCGGGGCTAACCCCAACCCAGCCGCTGGGTAACCATCAGCAGGCCAGTCTGCTACGGCTGGATGTCGGCACCGGCTATGAGTACTGGTACGGGCTGCCGAACTTCTACACCATCACCCGCTATAACCACAGCACCCACTACGCGATGGCCGTCTGGCAACTGGGCCTGGCGGTTTCTCAGGCCCGTGGCGGGTACTGATTTTCATCCGGCTGACAGATTCCGCGCCTCCCCGGATAGCGGCGCGTACCGCCTTATCCGGGCTACGGTCTGGTATCCGGTTGGTAGCCCCGGTAAGCGCAGCGCGACCGGGGGAGAGTTCAATGACAGCTTGTCGCCCATCGGCAACACTGCGGCTACGTTACTGACAGATTCCGCGCCTCCCCGGATAGCGGCGCGTAGCGCCTTATCCGGGCTACGGTCTGGTATCCGGTTGGTAGCCCCGGTAAGCGCAGCGCGACCGGGGGATGACGCCGGGGAGGCCGCGCTTAACCTCTCGTTTTTTCCCGCCCGCATGCCTCTTGTTGACCTTTGTTACATTTCTGCCCACTGACACTGATTTACATTCTTTTTTTGCTTCTGTATTGTTATGTTATAACATTAAAAGAGGTGAAATATGTTCACATCAGTTTTTATGGCATCCGGCGCGACGCGCGCGACCATCGCAGGCGTGCTGCTGGTGGCGCTATGGTTAGCGACCTGGTGGGCGGTGGCGCTGCCATGATTGAGCTGGAGCAACTGGTCGCTGGCTATGACGGGGTGGCGATCACCCCACCGTTGAGCGGGATGATATGCCCCGGCAGCCTGACAGCAATCGTTGGCCTCAATGGCTGCGGAAAATCAACGCTGCTGAAAACGCTCGCCGGGTTTCTACCACCGGTCAGTGGCCGCCTGCGCTGGCAGGGGAAACGGCCGGTGATTGGCTGGCTGGCGCAGCGCCATGCCCTCGAGTCGCAGTTTCCTCTCAACGTGCAGGATGTGGTGAGTCAGGGCGCATGGCCCGGCGTGTCGCTGCTACGCGGTCTGGGCGGCGATACCCGGCGACGTATCAGCGCGGTGCTGGAGCGGGTCGGGCTGGCGGGTCTGGCGAAATCGCCGATTGAGGCGCTCTCCGGCGGCCAGTTTCAGCGCATGTTGTTTGCCCGGGTGATGGTGCAGCAAGCGCCGCTGGTGATGCTCGACGAGCCCTTCACCGGCATCGACGAAGCGACCTGCCGGGAACTGATGGAATTGATCCTCGAGATGCATCAGCAGGGGCAGACCATCCTGGCGGTGCTGCATGATAACCAGCGGGTGGCCGACTTTTTCCCCGAGACGCTGCTGCTGACTTCCCAACGCGCCTGCTGGGGCGTCACCCGGGCGGTACTTCCGGCTTTCAGTCATGCGAGGTCGGCATGATCTGGCACACCTTCTTTCAGCCTTTTATTGAATTTGGTTTTATGCGCCGGGCGCTGGTGGTGTGTCTGGCGCTGTCGCTGAGCACCACCATGCTGGGCGTCTTCCTGCTGCTGCGGCGTATGAGCCTGATGGGCGATGCGCTGTCGCACGCCATTCTCCCCGGGGTGGCGGTGGGGTATCTGCTGAGCGGCATGTCGCTGCTGGCCATGACCCTGGGCGGCTTCATCGCCGGCATCGTGGTGGCGCTGGTGGCCGGGTGGGTGAGCCGGCGGACACCGTTAAAAGAGGACGCCAGCTTTGCCGGATTTTATCTGGGATCGCTGGCTCTGGGCGTCACCCTGGTGTCGCTGCGCGGCTCCAGCGTCGACCTCCTGCATCTGTTATTTGGCTCTATTCTGGCGGTCGATCGTGACGCGGCGCTATTTGTCAGCGGCGTCGCCAGCCTGACGCTGCTGTGCATTGCGCTGTGCTACCGCGGTCTGGTCAGCGAGGCGTTCGACAGCGCCTGGCTGCAGGTGAACCACCCCCGCCTTCCCGCGCTGCTGCATGGACTGTTTCTGGCGCTGCTGGTGCTTAATCTGGTGGCGGGGTTTCAGGTACTCGGCACGCTGATGGCGGTAGGGGTGATGATGCTTCCGGCGGTTGCCGCGCGCTGCTGGGCGCGAACGCTGCCGGGCATTCTGCTGCTGGCGGCGCTCTCCGGCGCACTCTGCGCCTGGCTGGGATTAAGTCTCTCCTGGGCGGCCAGTCTTCCCGCCGGGCCCGCCATCGTGCTGACCGCCAGCGCGCTGTTTTTTATTTCGCTGTTTTTTGGCACGCATAGCCGGCTGCTGATCGGCTGGCGCAAATTGATGGGGTAAGGAAATGATGAAACGTAGTGCAATGGTTGTGGCGCTGGCTTTGGGGCTGATGGCGCAGGGGGCGATGGCAAAAACGCTGAACGTGGTAAGCAGTTTTTCGGTGCTGGGTGATATGGTGAAGCAGGTCGGCGGCGAGCATGTCCATGTCGAAACGCTGGTCGGCCCGGACGGCGATCCACACACCTTCGAGCCCTCGCCGAAAGATAGTGCGCTGCTCAGCAAGGCCGACGTGGTGGTGGTCAACGGCCTGGGGCTGGAAGGGTGGCTGGATCGTCTGATTAAGGCCTCTGGTTTTAAGGGCGAGCTGGTGGTGGCCTCGAAAGGCGTCAAGACCCATACCCTTGATGAGGATGGCAAAACGGTGACCGATCCCCACGCCTGGAACAGCGCGGCGAACGGTGCGTTGTATGCGCAGAATATCCTCGATGGTCTGGTGAAAGCCGACCCGGAAGATAAAGCGGCGTTGACCAGCAGCGGCAAGCGCTATATCGAGCAGTTGACGAATATCGACGGCTGGGCGAAAGCGCAGTTCAGCGCCATTCCGCTGGCAAAGCGCAAGGTTCTGACCAGCCATGACGCCTTCGGCTATTTTGGCCGCGCTTACAATGTGACATTCCTCGCGCCACAGGGGCTCTCTTCAGAGAGCGAGGCCAGCGCGGCGCAGGTGGCGGCGCTGATTAAGCAAATCAAAGCCGATGGCGTCCATACCTGGTTTATGGAGAACCAGCTTGACCCGCGGCTGGTGAAGCAAATCGCCAGCGCGACAGGCGCCCAGCCGGGGGGCGAACTCTATCCGGAGGCGCTCTCCGCACCGGGTGGCGTCGCGGATAGCTATGTGAAAATGATGCGTCATAACGTGGCGCTGATCGCCGCCAGCATGAAGTAATCGTGCGATTTATCATCCCGGCATCGCCGGGATGATTCATTTTGGATGTCCCCTCGTAAATTCCACACCTCGTCCCCATATCTCTGTGGAAAGTGCTATCTTTGATGGCCTCTTTATCCAGACCAAAGCGGGGCGATAATGACCGATTCAGAATTAATGCAGCTAAGCGAGAAGGTGGGCCGGGCGCTGAAGGCGCGCGGTGCGACGGTGACCACGGCGGAATCCTGCACCGGCGGCTGGATAGCGAAAGCGATCACCGATATTGCCGGCAGCTCAGCGTGGTTTGAACGCGGCTTTGTGACCTACAGCAACGAAGCCAAATCGCAAATGATCGGCGTTAGCGAAGCGACGCTGCGGGACAACGGCGCAGTGAGCGAACCGGTGGTGGTCGAGATGGCGATCGGCGCACTGCGCGCGGCGCGCGCGGACTATGCCATCTCCGTTAGCGGCGTCGCCGGGCCGGATGGCGGCAGCGACGAAAAGCCGGTCGGCACGGTGTGGTTTGGTGTCGCCAGCGTGAGCGGGCAAGGCGTGACGCGGCGCGAATGCTTTGCCGGAGACCGCGAAGCGGTGCGTCGTCAGGCGACGGCCTATGCGCTCAATCTGCTCTGGCAACAATTTCTACAAAACACTTGATACTGTATGACCATACAGTATAATTGCCTCAACTGAACAAATATTAACGGCGAAGCGAACACGCTTCACCCTGCATGATTAGGAGTAACAATGGCGATCGACGAAAACAAACAGAAAGCGTTGGCGGCTGCACTGGGCCAGATCGAAAAGCAATTCGGTAAAGGCTCCATCATGCGCCTGGGTGAAGACCGTTCTATGGACGTAGAAACCATCTCCACCGGCTCGCTTTCTCTGGATATTGCGCTCGGCGCCGGCGGTCTGCCAATGGGCCGTATCGTCGAGATCTACGGGCCGGAATCTTCCGGTAAAACCACCCTGACGCTGCAGGTTATCGCCGCAGCGCAGCGTGAAGGTAAAACCTGTGCGTTCATCGATGCCGAACACGCGCTGGACCCGGTCTATGCGCGCAAACTGGGCGTGGATATCGACAACCTGCTGTGTTCTCAGCCTGATACCGGTGAACAGGCGCTGGAAATCTGTGACGCGCTGGCGCGCTCTGGCGCGGTTGACGTTATCGTCGTCGACTCCGTCGCGGCGCTGACGCCGAAAGCGGAAATCGAAGGCGAAATCGGCGATTCTCACATGGGTCTCGCGGCGCGTATGATGAGCCAGGCGATGCGTAAGCTGGCGGGTAACCTGAAGCAGTCCAACACGCTGCTGATCTTCATCAACCAGATCCGTATGAAAATCGGCGTAATGTTCGGTAACCCGGAAACCACCACCGGCGGTAACGCGCTGAAGTTCTACGCCTCCGTGCGTCTGGACATCCGTCGCATCGGCGCGGTGAAAGAGGGCGACAACGTCGTCGGCAGCGAAACCCGCGTCAAAGTGGTGAAGAACAAGATCGCCGCGCCGTTCAAACAGGCTGAATTCCAGATCCTCTACGGCGAAGGCATCAACTTCTTCGGCGAGCTGGTTGACCTGGGCGTGAAAGAGAAGCTGATTGAGAAAGCGGGCGCCTGGTACAGCTACAACGGCGACAAAATTGGTCAGGGTAAAGCGAACGCGATCACCTGGCTGAAAGAGAACCCGGCGGCGGCGAAAGAAATTGAGAAGAAAGTTCGCGAACTGCTGCTCAACAACCAGGACTCTACGCCGGACTTCGCCGTTGACGGCAACGACGCAGAAGAAACGGAACAAGATTTCTGATATCGTCTAACAGAGTGATAAAGGGCTGCTTATGCGGCCCTTTTGCATTTTTTAGATTATTGAGGTGCCTGTGACTGAACCTTCATCACGCCGCTCCGGCTACGCCCGCCTGCTGGACCGCGCTATCCGCATTCTGGCCATGCGCGACCACAGCGAACAGGAGCTGCGGCGCAAACTGGCTGCACCAGTAATGAGCAAAAATGGCCCCGAGGCGCTGGACGTCACCCCCGAAGAGCTGGAGCAGGTGGTTGCCTGGTGTATCGAAAACCGCTATCTCGACGATCACCGTTTTGTCGGCCAGTTCATCGCCAGCCGGAGCCGCAAAGGCTATGGTCCGGCGCGCATTCGTCAGGAGCTCAGCCAGAAAGGGATTGCCCGCCAGGACGTTGAACAGGCGATGCGCGAATGTGATATCGACTGGGTGAGCCTTGCCAGGGAGCAGGCGCAGCGTAAATACGGCGAACCGTTACCTTCCGCCTTTACTGAAAAAGTGAAAGTTCAGCGATTCCTGCTTTACCGCGGCTACCTGATGGAAGATATCCAGGAAATCTGGCGAAATTTTGCAGATTGACCCATCGGGGATTTTACTTCGCCGTAAAGAAAACTTATCTTATTCCCACTTTATTCCGTCGGGCCGCTGGTTGTGACAGTACAGACAGCGTCCAGGGCGATTATTCCTTATACACAAAATCATTCAAGCTGCATCAGGGCGGCAAGAGAGAACATCTTCTGGAACGCACGTCAGTTCGGTGCCGGGAGAGCAAGCGCAGCCAGGACAGAGGCGACTTGAAGGATGACGTGTAGCTTGATTTCAGGATAATTATGAGCAAGAGCACCGCTGAGATCCGTCAGGCGTTTCTCGACTTTTTCCATAGTAAGGGACATCAGGTAGTTGCCAGCAGCTCCCTGGTACCGCACAACGATCCAACCCTGCTGTTTACCAACGCCGGGATGAACCAGTTCAAGGATGTCTTCCTTGGCCTCGATAAACGTAATTACTCGCGCGCGACCACCGCGCAGCGTTGCGTGCGTGCGGGTGGTAAACACAACGATCTGGAAAACGTCGGTTACACCGCGCGTCACCACACCTTCTTTGAAATGCTGGGCAACTTCAGCTTTGGCGATTACTTTAAACAGGATGCCATCAAATACGCATGGGAACTGCTGACCGGTGAAAACTGGTTCGCCCTGCCGAAAGAGAAGCTGTGGGTTACCGTCTACGAGACCGATGACGAAGCGTTCGACATCTGGGCTAACGAAGTAGGCGTTCCGCGCGAGCGTATCATCCGCATCGGCGACAACAAAGGCGCGCCGTTTGCTTCTGATAACTTCTGGCAGATGGGCGACACGGGTCCGTGCGGCCCGTGCACCGAGATTTTCTTCGACCATGGCGATCACATCTGGGGCGGCCCTCCGGGAAGCCCGGAAGAAGACGGCGACCGCTACATCGAGATCTGGAACATCGTCTTCATGCAGTTCAACCGTCAGGCTGACGGTACCATGGAGCCGCTGCCGAAGCCGTCCGTTGATACCGGTATGGGGCTGGAGCGTATTGCCGCCGTGCTGCAGCACGTTAACTCCAACTATGATATCGACCTGTTCCGCGATCTGATCGCCAGCGTGGCGAAAGTCACCGGCGCGACCGACCTGACGAACAAGTCGCTGCGTGTGATTGCCGACCACATTCGCTCCTGTGCATTCCTGATTGCTGACGGCGTGATCCCGTCGAATGAAAACCGCGGCTACGTGCTGCGTCGCATCATTCGTCGTGCGATCCGTCACGGCAACATGCTGGGCGCGAAGGACACCTTCTTCTGGAAACTGGTTGCCCCGCTGATCGCCGTGATGGGTTCCGCCGGTGAAGAACTGAAACAGCAGCAGGCTCAGGTTGAGCAGGTACTGAAAACTGAAGAAGAGCAGTTCGCCCGTACTCTGGAGCGCGGACTGGCGCTGCTGGATGAAGAGCTGTCGAAGCTGAAAGGCGACACGCTGGATGGCGAAACGGCCTTCCGTCTGTACGACACCTACGGCTTCCCGGTCGACCTGACGGCGGACGTCTGCCGCGAACGCAACATTAAAGTTGACGAAGCTGGCTTTGAGGCCGCCATGGAAGAGCAGCGCCGCCGCGCGCGCGAGTCCAGCGGTTTCGGCGCTGACTATAACGCGATGATCCGCGTTGACGGAGTCTCTGAATTTAAAGGCTACGATCATCTGGAGCTGAACGGCAAAGTGACTGCGCTGTTTATCGACGGTAAAGCGGTGGATAGTGTCAGCGCGGGCCAGGAAGCGGTAGTGATCCTCGACCAGACCCCGTTCTATGCGGAATCCGGTGGCCAGGTGGGCGATAAAGGCGAACTGAAAGGCGCAGGCTTCTCCTTCGCCGTCAGCGACACGCAGAAGTACGGTCAGGCCATTGGTCATATCGGTAAAGTCGCCAGCGGTTCCCTGAAAGTGGGCGACGCGGTGCAGGCCGATGTGGACGAGGCTCGCCGTCAGCGTATCCGTCTGAACCACTCCGCGACGCATCTGATGCATGCGGCGCTGCGCCAGGTGCTCGGCACCCATGTGGCGCAGAAAGGCTCGCTGGTTAACGATAAAGCGCTGCGCTTTGACTTCTCGCATTTCGAAGCGATGAAGCCGGAAGAGATCCGTGCAGTCGAAGATCTGGTCAATGCGCAGATCCGTCGTAACCTGGCTATCGAAACCAACATTATGGATATCGATGCCGCGCGCGCATCCGGCGCCATGGCGCTGTTCGGCGAGAAATACGATGACCGCGTCCGCGTGCTGCAGATGGGCGACTTCTCCACCGAACTGTGCGGCGGGACTCACGCGGCGCGTACCGGTGATATCGGCCTGTTCCGCATCACCTCTGAGTCCGGTACCGCCGCTGGCGTGCGCCGTATCGAAGCGGTAACCGGCGAAGGCGCGATAGCCATGCTGCACGCGCAGAGCGATCAGCTCAGCGATATCGCACAGCTGCTGAAGGGCGACAGCCACAATCTCGGCGAGAAAGTTCGCGCCGCGCTGGAGCGTACCCGTCAGCTGGAAAAAGAGCTGCAGCAGCTGAAAGAGCAGGCTGCGGCGCAGGAGAGCGCAAACCTCTCCAGCAAAGCGGAAGAGATTAACGGCGTTAAGCTGCTGGTCAGCGAGCTGGCCGGCGTGGAGCCGAAGATGCTGCGTACCATGGTTGACGATCTGAAGAACCAACTGGGTTCGACGGTTGTGGTGTTGGCTACGGTCGCAGACGGTAAAGTTTCCCTGATTGCCGGTGTGTCTAAGGATGTGACAGATCGCGTGAAGGCAGGGGAGCTGGTTGGTATGGTCGCTCAGCAGGTGGGCGGTAAAGGGGGCGGTCGTCCGGATATGGCGCAGGCCGGTGGTACCGATGCGTCTGCTCTCCCTGCAGCGTTAGCCAGTGTGAAAGGCTGGGTCAGCGCAAAACTGTAATAACTATAAACGCCTATACCCTAAATAATTCGAGTGGCAGGAAGGCGGCGACGCAGCGAATCCCCAGGAACTTACTCAAGTAAGTGACTGGGGTGAGTGAGGAAAGCCAACACACAGGCAACTTGAAGTATGGCGGGTATAGGTGCCGTAACCTCGGGGAAACGGCACCTTGCGTCATAAGTACTGATAACGATAAAGTCGGGTTGAAATTGTGTATATCGGCTAAACTTAGGTTTAACAGAATGTGATGCCATGACTGCCTTATACCGCAAGGTATTTGTCATCGCTTACTTTTTGGCGTTATATGATGGATAATGCCGGGATACGAGAGACCCGACTCTTTTAATCTTTCAAGGAGCAAAGAATGCTGATTCTGACTCGTCGAGTTGGTGAGACCCTCATGATTGGAGATGAGGTCACTGTGACAGTTTTAGGGGTGAAGGGTAACCAGGTTCGTATTGGCGTAAACGCCCCTAAAGAAGTATCTGTTCACCGTGAAGAGATCTACCAGCGTATTCAGGCTGAAAAATCCCAGCAGTCCAGTTACTAAGGTTTCCGCGCCTCGCTGTTCAGTGAGGCGCATCCCTTCCCGCCGTTATTTTTGCCTTTTTCACTTTTTCCCCTGCGCAATACCGGTTTTCATCACCCTTTGCCGCTTTGGCTGTTTGGCGTTATGCCTGCGTCAGGTCTGATTTCCTGTTGATAAATTGCCCTTTTTGCCGTTTTTGCACGCGAATTGCGTGCGAAGTGTGCAAACGAAAAAAGGTCTCGAAAAAGTGTTTGACTTATAAGTACCAGAAAGTAATATGTGCGCCATCGCAGCGACGAAGAGCAGAAACAAGTTCTTCGAAGCACTCGAAAGAGGCGTGTGTGGTGAGGTGGCCGAGAGGCTGAAGGCGCTCCCCTGCTAAGGGAGTATGCGGTCAAAAGCTGCATCCGGGGTTCGAATCCCCGCCTCACCGCCATTTTGCATCCGTAGCTCAGCTGGATAGAGTACTCGGCTACGAACCGAGCGGTCGGAGGTTCGAATCCTCCCGGATGCACCATCTTCTTTCTGAATTAAGAGAGAAGAACGCTGTGAAAGCAGCGGCCCGCAGTGCGAGGCATAATCGAGTCACTCTACCGATTAGGCCATCATACTCAGTGTGGCAGGTGTTAGTTGTGACACTGACGCGTAGTAAAGCAAGTTTCCCGATGCATCCGTAGCTCAGCTGGATAGAGTACTCGGCTACGAACCGAGCGGTCGGAGGTTCGAATCCTCCCGGATGCACCATTCTTTGATAAGAATGGCAAATCGCGAAATTTGATATCAGAATTACAGCAGTAATCCCGATGCATCCGTAGCTCAGCTGGATAGAGTACTCGGCTACGAACCGAGCGGTCGGAGGTTCGAATCCTCCCGGATGCACCATATTCTCCTTGATAACAGCGACGATGTTGTTTTATGGTCTGCGAAATTATGGCCAGCACCAGGGAGGATAACGTTGCGTAAGCAACGGCCCGTAGGGCGAGGCGCAGCCGAGTAATCCTCCCGGATGCACCATATTCTCCTTAGTAACAGCAACATTGTTGTTATCTGGTTTGCGAAACCATCGTAAGTGCCAGGAGAGTAACCTCGCAGTAAAATAGCTTTCCCGATGCATCCGTAGCTCAGCTGGATAGAGTACTCGGCTACGAACCGAGCGGTCGGAGGTTCGAATCCTCCCGGATGCACCATATTCTCCTTAGTAGCAGCGACGATGTTGTTGCATGGTCTGCGAAATTATCGTCAGCACCAGGAAGGATAACGTTGCGTAAGCAACGGCCCGAAGGGCGAGGCTTAGCCGAGTCATCCTCCCGGATGCACCATCTTCACTCTTTACTCTCTCCTCACCATCCCTATAACCTCGTTTTCCATCACCGGTTTCATACTGACTTTTTTTATTGGCAAGCCGCGCTTTCCACTATAATTTATCCTTGTATATCAGCGTTATCAGGCTGAGTTAAATGCAAGGAGAGAAATCCATGAAATGGTTCAAAGCAATACCTGCTTTTTGCGCGACGCTGCTGGTGGCGACGGCCCTTACTGGCTGTGCCGGTTCGTCCACCAAAGAAAGCACCGGCGGTTACATTGACGATACCGTGGTGACCACTAAGGTGAAAACGGCGCTCTTTAACGATAAAGATATCAAGTCCTCAGAAATCAGCGTCCAGACCTTTAAAGGCCGCGTGCAGTTGAGCGGGTTTGTCTCCTCTGCGGAAAGCGCTAAACGTGCGGTGGAAGTCACCCGTCGGGTGCAGGGCGTGCGTATGGTCGAGAACGATCTGCGTATTAAATAAGACCCACTACCCGGTTTTTGCCTGAAGGCGCCTGAGGGCGCCTTTGTCGTTTGAGCCGCTGGCCGCGACAACGACGGGCTTTTGCGATAGAGTAACTATTCATTAACCGGTTGGTGAGAAGACAATGTACGAAGGTTACGCAGGACTGATCTTTGATATGGATGGCACCATTCTCGATACCGAGCCGACCCATCGGCAGGCATGGAACGAGGTGTTGGGCCGCTACGGTATGCGTTTCGACGAACAGGCGATGGTCGCGCTCAATGGCTCACCAACCTGGCGGATTGCCCAGGCGATTATTGAACTCAACCAGGCGGATCTCGATCCACATCGCCTGGCGCAGGAAAAAACCCAGGCGGTTAAGGCGATGCTGCTGGACAGCGTACGCCCGTTGCCGCTAATTGAGGTGGTCAAGGCGTGGCATGGTCGTCGCCCGATGTCGGTGGGTACCGGCAGCGAAAGCGCCGTCGCCGAGGCGCTGCTGGCGCACCTGGGCCTGCGTCATTACTTCTCTGCGGTGGTGGCGGCCGATCATGTGGTCAACCATAAACCCGCGCCCGATACCTTCCTGCTGTGCGCCGAGCGCATGGGCGTCGCGCCGGAAAAATGCGTGGTCTTCGAAGATGCCGACTTTGGTCTGCAGGCGGCGAAGCGTGCAGGCATGGACGCTGTTGACGTGCGTTTGCTGTGAGCGACGCGCTGTCACTCACCTCGCTGTTTGCCAGTAGCTTTTTAAGCGCCACGCTGCTTCCCGGTAATTCGGAGGTTGTGCTGGTGGCTATGCTACTTGCAGGGGTCAGTCATCCATGGTGGTTAGTATTAATAGCAACAATCGGCAATAGCCTTGGAGGGGTAACTAACGTTATTCTGGGGCGCTTGTTTCCGCTGCGCAAAACCTCGCGCTGGCAGGAGCGGGCGGCTGGCTGGCTTAAGCGCTACGGCGCGGTCACGCTCTTACTGAGCTGGGCGCCGGTTGTCGGCGATTTACTGTGTTTGCTGGCGGGATGGATGCGCATTTCCTGGGGACCGGTACTCTTTTTCTTATGCCTTGGTAAGGCGCTGCGCTATATCGTTATTGCAGCAGCGACGCTTCAGGGTATGACGTGGTGGCACTAATTGGACTGATAGTTCATCCATTACAATTATGCTTATTCAAACGATTTCGACAGGCGGGAGGTCAAATTGATCCCGGACGTATCACAGGCGCTGGCCTGGCTGGAAAAACATCCGCAGGCTCTGCAGGGTATTCAACGTGGTCTGGAGCGGGAAACGCTGCGCGTGAACGCAGACGGCACCCTTGCAACGACCGGTCACCCTCTGGCGTTAGGCTCAGCGCTGACGCATAAATGGATTACCACCGATTTTGCCGAAGCTTTACTCGAGTTCATTACGCCGGTGGATGGCGATATTGAGCATATGCTGACCTTTATGCGCGATGTCCATCGCTATACCGCGCGTCAGCTGGGCGACGAGCGGATGTGGCCGCTGAGTATGCCATGCTATATCGCTCCCGGTCAGGATATTGAGCTGGCGCAGTACGGCACCTCAAACGTGGGGCGTCTGAAAACGCTGTATCGCGAGGGGCTGAAGAACCGCTATGGCGCGTTGATGCAGACTATCTCCGGCGTGCACTATAACTTCTCGCTGCCGATGGCGTTCTGGCAGGCGAAGTGTGGCGTGGAAGACGTCGAAAGCGGTAAAGAAGCTATCTCGGCGGGCTATTTCCGCTCGATTCGTAACTACTATCGTTTTGGCTGGGTGATCCCTTATCTGTTCGGCGCCTCGCCGGCGATTTGCTCCTCGTTCCTGCAAGGGAAACCGACGACGCTGCCTTTTGAGGAAGCGGGTAATGGTATGTACTACCTGCCGTACGCCACCTCGCTGCGCCTCAGCGACCTCGGTTATACCAATAAGTCGCAAAGCAATCTCGGAATTACGTTTAACGATCTGCATGAGTATGTGGCAGGATTGAAGCGGGCGATTAAAACGCCGTCGGAAGAGTACGCTAAAATCGGGCTGCAGAAAGACGGCAAGTATCTGCAGATCAACAGCAATATCCTGCAGATTGAAAACGAACTCTATGCGCCGATCCGTCCGAAACGCGTGACCCGTCGGGGCGAAACCCCGTCCGATGCGCTGCTGCGCGGCGGCATTGAGTACATTGAAGTGCGTTCGCTGGATATCAACCCGTTCTCGCCGATCGGCGTTGACGCCCAGCAGGTGCGTTTCCTCGATCTGTTTATGGTCTGGTGCGCGCTGGCCGACGCGCCGGAGATGAGCAGCGATGAGCTGCTGTGCACTCGCACCAACTGGAATCGGGTGATTCTGGAAGGGCGTAAGCCGGGCTTAACGCTGGGGATTGGCTGCGAAAGCGCGCAGTTCCCGCTGGCTCAGGTGGGCAAAGATCTGTTCCGCGATTTACGCCGCGTGGCGCAGACCCTTGACAGTATCCACGGTGGCCAGGCATATCAGCAGGTCTGCGACGAGCTGCTGGCCTGCTTTGACGATCCGGAATTAACCTTCTCAGCCCGCATTCTGCGTTCTATGATTGAAGAAGGGATTGGCGGCACTGGCCGTGCATTGGCGGATCGCTATCGGACGCAGCTGCGGGAAGAGCCGCTGGAGATCCTGAGCGAAGCCGATTTCATCGCCGAGCGCGAGGCATCGGTGGCGCGGCAGAAGAAAGTGGAAGCGGAAGACAGTGAGCCGTTCGAAGCGCTGCTGGCACGACACGCGTAGCCGCTGACGATACAAAAGAAAAAGGCCACATCAATGTGGCCAAACTTTCATCTCTGATTCAGGGATGATGATGATAATAAATGCGCGTCTTTCATATACTGAGACTCGCGGCTGAACAAAGAGTTCATTTTATTTTAAAAAAAATCACTCCCGGAGGTGACGAATGCCGTTGTTAGATAGTTTCACAGTCGACCATACCCGAATGGAAGCCCCAGCGGTGCGTGTCGCGAAGAAAATGAACACGCCGCATGGCGATGAAATCACCGTTTTCGATCTGCGCTTCTGCGTGCCGAACCAGGAAGTGATGCCGGAACGCGGTATCCACACCCTGGAGCACCTGTTCGCGGGCTTTATGCGCGATCACCTGAACGGGAATGGCGTGGAAATTATCGACATTTCGCCAATGGGCTGCCGCACCGGGTTCTATATGAGCCTGATTGGTACACCGGACGAGCAGCGCGTCGCTGACGCCTGGAAAGCGGCGATGGCCGATGTGCTGAAGGTGAAAGATCAGAACCAGATCCCGGAGCTCAACGTCTACCAGTGCGGAACCTATACCATGCACTCGCTGGAAGAGGCCCAGGACATCGCTCGTCATATCATTGAGCGCGATGTACGCATCAACAGCAACGACGAACTGGCGCTGCCGAAAGAAAAACTGCAGGAACTGCACATCTAGTGCTTCCGCCACGGCCCGACGCCTGTCGCCGGGCCGCTCTCCTGACGCCGCCATGACGACCACCACGACTTTCTCCTTTCAGCACCGCCCGCTGGTGCCTTTTGCCCATGATTATGCCCACGGTGACCAGGAAGACTGGCATCAGCATGACTGCGCCCAGCTGCTGCATATTTTAAGCGGCGTGGTGCGGGTCGCGACACCGGCAGGTTACTGGGTGGTGCCTCCCGGGCGCGGCGTCTGGCTGCCGGCGGGAACGCCGCACGCGCTGCGTATGACCGGCAACGTGGCGGCGCGCACCCTGTTTATCGATCCGCTGGCGCGCGCCGATCTCCCGGCGGGTTGCCAGATCGTACAGATCACGCCGCTGCTGCGGGAACTGATCGTCTCATCCCTGGGACTGGCCGAGTGCTATGCCCCCGCCAGCCGTGACGAACGGATTTATGAGCTGATCCTCGATGAGATCCGCGGGATGGCGATCCTGCCGTTTGGCCTGCCGGAACCGCAAAGTGACACGCTGCGTCGGCTGTGCCAGCAGGTACGCGAGGCGCCGGGCGAAGCCTGGAGCAGCGGCCATGCGGCAAAGGTGTGCAGCATGAGTGAGCGAACCCTTAACCGCCATTTTCAGCAGCAGACTAGCCTGACGTGGAGCGAGTGGGTGCGCCGGGCGAAGCTAATGGAAGCGCTGATTCGCCTGGCGCAGGGTCACTCCGTGCTGCGGGTGGCGCTGGAGCTGGGCTACGGCAGCCACAGCGCCTTCAGCGCCATGTTTCGTCGGGTGATGGGCGTCGCCCCCAGCGACTATTTTCGCCCTTCGACCTGATCGGCGACGCTGATCGCATTGCACAATGCCTGCAGCGAAGCGCGCGCCACGTCATTATCAATACCCACTCCCCAGTAGCTTTCACCTTGTGGAAAAACGCAGCGGATATAGGCGACCGACCGACTGTCGCTGCGCGCGCCAAGGGTATGCTCATGGTAGTCCTTGATCATAAACGGTTGTCTGAGCAGCGCGCTGAGGCCGCTGGCGGCGGCCGACAGCAGGCCGTTGCCCTGGCCCTGCAGGCGTCGGGTTTCGCCGTGGTGTCGCAGCGTCGCCTGCAGCGAAAGCTGGCCATCCTGTTGGCTGGCGCTCTGATAATCAAGCAGCGTCAGCGCAGGCTGCGCCAGCAGGCCGTAGCGCGTGCGGAACAGCTGCCACAGCGCGTGGTGGGTCATCTCTTTGCCGTCGCTATCGGTCACCTGCTGTACATGCTGACTGAAGTCCTGCTGCAGCCCGCGGGGCAGCTTGAGACCATGGTTTTGTTCGATAAGCCAGGCGCTGCCGCTTTTTCCCGACTGGCTGTTGACGCGGATCACCGCCTCATAGCTACAGCCAATATCCTGTGGGTCAATGGGCAGGTAGGGCATCTGCCACGGATCGCCTGGCTGACGGGCATCAAACCCTTTTTTGATGGCATCCTGATGGGAGCCGGAGAAGGCGGTATAAGCCAGACTTCCCGCCCACGGGTGGCGTGGGTGAACGGGGATCTGGTTGCAGTTTTCCACCACCTCCACCACCCGGTTCATCTGCTCGAAGCGAAGCTCAGGGTCGATGCCCTGGCTGTAGAGATTCATGGCCAGCGTCACCAGGCAGACGTTGCCGGTGCGTTCGCCATTGCCAAACAGGCAGCCTTCCACCCGATCGGCGCCGGCCATCACCGCCAGCTCGGCGCTGGCGACACCGGTCCCGCGGTCGTTGTGCGGGTGCACGCTGATGCAGACCTCGCCGCGGCGGGAGAAGTGGCGGCAAAAATACTCGATCTGATCGGCATAGACGTTGGGGGTGTTCACTTCCACCGTCGCCGGCAGATTGACGATCATCGGCCGTTCGGCGCAGGGCTGCCAGACGTCCGCCACCGCCTCGCAAATCTCAAGGGCAAACTCGGGTTCGGTAAAGCAGAAGGTCTCTGGTGAGTATTCGTATTGCCAGCGGGTCTCCGGCTGTTGTTCGCATTGCTGGCGGATAAGTCGGGTGGCGCGGGTCGCCAGGGCGATCACTTCGGCTTTATCCATCCCGAAGACCAGCTCGCGAAACAGCGGCGCGGTGGCATTGTAGAGGTGGACGGTGGCCTGGCGGGCGCCGCGCAGTGCCTCAAAGGTGCGCAGGATCAGCGGATCCCGCGCCTGGGTCAGCACCTGGATGGTGACATCTTCCGGGATGCGCTGCTCGTCGATCAGCTGGCGGACGAAGTTGAAATCGGTTTGCGAAGCGGAAGGGAAGGCGACCTCAATCTCTTTAAAACCGCACTCCAGCAGCAGATCCCAGAACTGCAGTTTGCGGGCGCTGTCCATGGGCTCCGCCAGCGCCTGGTTGCCGTCGCGCAGGTCGGTCGACAGCCAGCGCGGGGCGTGGCTGATTTGCCGGTCGGGCCAGCGGCGGTCGGGCAGGGCAATCGGCGGATAGGGACGGTACTTTTCAGCAGGATGGCTCAGCATAGTGTTCTCCTTAATGGTCAGCCTTTATCCTGCCCGAGCACCGGGTGGCGAGCTTTCGCAAACGAGACAGAAACTAGCGAGAATTGGACAATCTGACGCCATAAAAAAGGGACCCGCAGGTCCCTTAGTCTGATGCTTAGTGTGCGCCCCCGCCGCCGCCGCCGGCACTGAATGGCGGCCTGGCGAACCACACCAGGCTGAGCAGAAGAATAAAGATCCCCGCCGAAACCCAGAAGATTTCGTTGGCGGAGATAATCAACCCCTGGTTGGTTATCTGCTGCGCTATCCAGCCGGAAGCCTGCTGCTGGGTCATTCCCATGCCCTGCAGCTGATCGTACATCTGCTGGGCGTTGGGGTTGAACGGCGTCACCGACTCGGTGAGCTGCGCATGGTGCAGCGCCTCACGGTTGGTCCACATGGTGGTGGTGATCGAGGTCCCGATGGAGCCGGCCAGAGTTCGGGTAAAGTTTGACAAGCTCGACGCCGCCGCCAGCCGCTCCGGCGGCAGGCCGGAGAGGGTGATGGTGGTCAATGGCATGAAGAAACAAGCCACCGCGAAGCCCTGGATAAACTGCGGCCACGCCGATGCACCAAAGTCCATACCCGGTTCAAAGGTCCACGCGCGCCAGTAGAAGCAGACGGCATACATAATAAAGCTGAAGGTGACCAGCCGACGCATATCGAGCTTATGGGCAAAGCGGCCAATAATCGGCGACAGAATGACCGGGATCACCCCCACCGGCGCCGACGCCAAACCGGCCCAGGTAGCGGTGTAGCCGTAGACCTCCTGCAACAGCTGCGGCAGCAGTACGATAGCGCCGAAGTAGAGCATATAGGCCAGGCTGATACACAAACAGCCGATGGTGAAGTTGCGCGACTTAAACAGCGACAGGTCGACTATCGGGTTATCGTCAGTCAGCTCCCAGACAATCAGGAAGCTTATCGCCACCACCGCCACGATGGTCAGGATGATAATCTCGTTGGAAGCGAACCAGTCGAGCTCTTTACCGCGGTCGAGCATCACCTGCAGGCTACCGATACCGATAATCAGCAACGCCAGCCCGACGCCGTCGATACGTCGCTGTTCGGTACGGGTTTCGCGCCCGCGCAGGGTTTGCAGCGTCATGATCACCACTGCGATACCAATCGGCACGTTGATGAAGAAGATCCAGCCCCAGTGGTAGTTATCGCTGATATAGCCGCCGAGAATCGGGCCACAGATCGGCGCGACGATCACGGTCATTGACCACAGGGCCAGCGCAATAGAACGCTTCGCCGGTGGGTAGTTGCTGAGCAACAGGCTCTGCGACAGCGGGATCAGCGGACCGGCGACGATCCCCTGAATGACGCGGAAGAAAATCAGCATCGTCAGGCTGTTCGACACCCCACAGGCCCAGGAGGCGATAGCGAATGCCACCGTCGACCAGACGAAAAGCTTCACCTCGCCGACGCGCTTCGCCAGCCAGCCGGTAATGGGGATGGAGATGGCGTTGGCCACCCCGAACGAGGTGATGACCCACGTCCCCTGGCTCAGCGACGAGCCAAGGTTACCGGCAATGGTTGGGATCGCCACGTTGGCGATCGTGGAGTCCAGCACCTGCATGAACGTCGCCAGCGACAGCGCAATGGTCATAATGACCAGTTGCGCGCCTTCGAGCGGTTTTTGCTGTTGCATTACGCTCACCCCGAATTATCCGGCGTTGGCCTGAATGATCTCGTCGATCAGTTTATTAACCGGCTCAAGCGCGATTTCGCGGGCATTGCTCTCGTAAACCGGGGAGCTTCGCACCTGGCTGGCCAGCATTTCGCCATCGCGATCGGTGGTGTTGACTTCCACCAGCGTGGAGAGGCCGATGCGCAGCGGGTGTTCCGCCAGCTGTTTTTCGTCCAGCTCGATACGGACCGGCAGGCGCTGTACCACTTTGATCCAGTTACCGGTGGCGTTCTGCGCCGGCAGCAGGGAGAAGGCGCTGCCGGTGCCCATATCGAGGCCGACCACTTTGCCGGTGTATTTCACGTCATCGCCATAGATGTCGCTGATCACGGTGGCCGGCTGGCCGATGCGCATGTGCGCCAGCTGGGTCTCTTTAAAGTTGGCGTCGATCCACAGGTTGGTCGCCGGGACCACCGCCATCAGCGGCGTGGTGGTGCCGATCTGCGCCCCAGGCTGTACCGAGCGACGGGAAACGTAGCCGCTAATCGGACTGACGATTTGCGTACGCTGCAGGGCCAGCCAGGCGTTACGTACTTCGGTGGCCGCCTGCAGCACCGCCGGCTGCTGTTCCAGTTTGGTGCCCAGCACGATCGCCTGGTTGGCGTTGTATTGCTGGATTGCCACGTCGAGTTCGGCCTGCGCGCTGGCGACGGTGTCGCGGGCGTGCTGCAGCTCTTCGCGACCGATCAGGTTCGCGGCGCCCAGCGGAATGCGGCGGTTCAGGTCAGCCTGCGCCTGGGCGAGGGCGGTCTTTTTGACGTCGATGTTCGCCTGCAGCTGCTTGCTGTTGATCATCTGCTGACGGGTCTGACGCACGCTGGCGGCCAGCTGCGTTTTGGCTTTCTCAAACGCCTGCTGGGCATCGGTCTGATCGAGCGTCACCAGCGGATCGCCTTTCTGCACGTAGTCCGTGTTGTCAGCCCAGACTTTGGTCACGCTGCCTGAGACCTGGGCCATAATTTGTACCTGGTTCCCTGCCACGTAGGCATCGTCGGTCTCTTCGTAGTGACGCAGTACCAGAAACCAGTAAATCCCATATGCCACGGCAATAATAATAAAGAGCAATGTCAGCAACAGGAGTGCGCCTTTGCGCTTTCCTTTTTTGCTGCCTGGTTGCTGCGGGGTTTGGCTCTCCGCATTTGCGCTCATGTTATTCTCCACGATCTTATTATTTCACATCGGCTGAGCCGACCTGTTTATCAGAAAGGCCAGCAGAGATCTGCTGGCCTGGCTGTTTTCCTTGCAACGTAAAAATGGGCTGAGCGACGCCGCCCTTAGCGTAGAGAGTCCGCCAGCACGCCTTCTTCTTCCATCTGGTCAAGGCGGCTCAGGAGTTTGCGGGTGATATGTTCGAGCTGATCTTTTTCGCTGGTGCTGAGTGAAGACCACAGCTGATGCAGGCAGTTATGCTGCGGTGGCAGGACTTCACGCAAAAACTGATGGCCCTTTTCGGTCAGTTGCAGATGCAGACAGCGGCGATCGTTATCGCTCTCGCGACGTTCAATCCAGCCGCGTTTTTCCAGTTCATCAGCGATACGGGTGGCGTTGGTACGCGACGAGCCCAGCGCGCAACTCAGCTCGGACGGCTGGATGCTGTGGTTTTCCTGTGACTCCAGCGTAATCAGCGCCATAAATAATGTCTCGTTAATTCCCTGCGCTTTGAGCATTTTATTGCGATTTTCCAGCAGCTTACCTTGCATATGCATGCAAAGACGAGTTAACAGGATCTCCTGGAACGGGAAATCTTCATGGCGGCTGGCGCGGAATTTGAGCATTTGCTCAATGGGAGTAAACGAACTATCCATTTGGGTATGACCTCATTAATTACAGCCGATATAATAACTATTGTGACAAATAAATCAAATGAATTATTGACTAAAATTGATACGTAAAGCTTAGAGTCCGCTGGTGATTTTCCATGCCAGACCGTAGGCCAACGCCGACAGCAGCGTCGGGACAATAATGCTGCGGGTTTTCCAGAAGGCGGCCCCCAGCACCAGGAAGCCGATCAGCGTCGGCGCCAGGCGATGGGCATCGGCGAGGATCTCCGGCACGCTGGAGACCACCAGCAGCGCGCAAATCGAGGCGATGCCGATGGTATCCAGCAGCACGCTGACCGGGCCACGGCGGGCAGGCCGGGCATGGCCGGCGCGCAGGCGCAGGGGAAGATAGCGAAACAGATAATTCACGCTGCCGACTATCACCCCGAGCAGAAGGACTTCACTGTTCATCCGGCATCCCCTTAAGCATGGCCTGGACCAGCGCCGTCAGACACCCGCAGACAATCCCGGCGAGGATGGCCGCCGGAATGGAAAATAACAAAATGCCACCCAGCGCGCCTGCCAGGGCTGCCGTGACGCAGAGTGACTGCTGGCGCTGGAATGAGGCCAGCAGGAAGCTCATAAACAGCGCCGGCAGCATAAAGCCGAGCGCGGCCTCCACCGCGGGATAATCCACCAGCAGGCCGTTGCCGGACCAGGCGCCGGCCAGCGTGCCGCATACCCACGATGCCCAGGAAGTAAAAGCGAGACCGAGCATCCAGTTTTCGCTCCAGCGGCGGTTATCGCGAACCAGCCTGGCGGTGGCCGCGGCGAAAACCTCATCGGTCAGGCCAAAGGCCCAGAGGGCGGTTTTCTTTTTATCCAGCGCTGAGCGAATGCGGCTGCGCAATGAGGGACCATACAGCACGTGGCGGACATCCATCGCCATCACCGTCAGGGCGGCGACCCACAGCGAACTGCCGGCGGCCAGCATGGCGGTGATCACAAACTGGCTGGCGCCGGCGTAAATAATGCAGGAGAAAAACACGCTTTCCAGCGGGGTGAATCCCAGCCGGGTGGCGTTCAGTCCGAAGGCGAAAGCCACCGGCAGGTAGCTGATAACGATGGGGAGACTGTCTTTGATGCCTTCGCCGACGGTGGCGACACGTTCAGGTAAGGCACAGGTTAAGGGCGCGGGGTTTTCCATATGAATAACTTATCGCTGGATCCATGTGAAGGTGACAAATTGACCGATGGGTCCACCTTAACAGAGCGCGACGCGCCTTAACACTATGGAAATTCCTGGAATCCGCTTTTCCATACTCTGTGCTGCGAGCAACGAGGGAAAGGGAGCCCGGATAAGACGGAGCGCCTTATCCGGGAGGCAGGGTTACTACTGCGCGGCGAGCGCCGCTTTCACCCAGCTGTCGAACAGCGGCTGGTGGGCTTTGATCCAGCCATCGACATGACCGTTAATGTCGGCTTCGGAAGCATGGCCTTCGTGCATCATCGCATTCTCGGCGTTGATGTCGGCGATCGGCAGCTTCATGACGCTAAACAGGGTGGCGGCGGCCGGATTTTTCTCGGCCCAGGCTTTGTTGGCGACGATGTGCATCGTGTTCACCGGGAAGCCATAGTTGGCGCCGTTGGCCAGTTTGGTGTCGATGTTTTTCTGCTCGCCCGGCAGGGAGGAGAACGGCACCTGCAGCCAGACGACGTCTTTGCCAGGTTTCAGCACGTCGCTGACCCAGTACGGCGTCCAGGTGTAGTAGAGCACCGGTTTACCCTCCTTATAGCGGGCGATGGTGTCAGCCATCATCGCCGCGTAGTTGCCCTGGTTATGGGCGACGGTTTTGCTCAGGCCATAGGCGTCAATCTGGTGGTTAATCACCGCTTCGCAGCCCCAGCCTGGCGTACAGCCGGTGAGATCCGCTTTACCGTCGTTATTGGTATCAAACAGTTTGGCGATCTGCGGATCTTTAAGCTGATCGATGGAGGTGATGTGGTACTGCTCGGCGGTTTTTTTATCGATCAGATAGCCCTGGGCGGCACCTGAGACATACACCCCTTTACGATAGAATTTGTTATCACCGCCCGCCGCGGCGTACATGTCATCGTGCAGCGGCTGCCAGTTGGTGGCGATAAAGGTGGTATCCCCGGCGGCAATCGAGGTATAGGCAACGTTATAGTCCACTTCGCTCGGTTTCTCGACGGTGTAGCCAAGCTTCTCCAGCGCGCGACTGACCAGCAGGGTCTGGAAGGTCTCTTCCGAAATAGTGCTCTGGGCAGGCTTCACGGTAATCCCTTTGCCCGGCAGGTCGGCGGCGAAGGTGCTGGTGGCGATCAGGGTGGCAAAGGCGGCGGTGGCCATCATCGTACGATGTCGCATGGTGGTTCCTCTTATTGTTTAACGGGAAGAGCGACCCCCCGGCCTCGGCTGGTGCCGGGGAGCGGCGCTGTTATCGACTTATCGACAGAAAGGGCGAGTGATAAGCCCCAGTGGGCCGGTGGTGTACCAGCGGCGGTTGCCGCGACTGCGGGCGTCGCGACCGACGGCCTGGGTGAGGCGGTCAAGAATAATCGCGAGGATCACGATCCCCACTCCGCCGACGGTGGCGAGACCCATATCCAGGCGGCCGATGCCGCGCAGCACCATCTGGCCAAGACCGCCGACGGCGATCATCGAGGCGATCACCACCATCGACAGGGCCAGCATCAGCGTCTGGTTTACCCCGGCCATGATGGTGGGCATCGCCAGCGGCAGCTGAACCTTAAACAACAGCTGGCGCGGGCTGGCGCCAAACGAGCGCGACGCTTCGATCAGATCCGCGGGCACCTGGTTTATCCCGAGAATTGTCAGGCGGACGATCGGCGGCAAGGCGAAGATAATCGTCACTACCACGCCGGGCACGTTGCCGATGCCGAACAGCATCACGATCGGCACCAGGTAGACGAAGGCCGGCGTGGTCTGCATGGCATCGAGCAGCGGGCGGATAATTTTCGCCGCCCGCGGGCTGCGCGCCAGCCAAATACCCAGCGGCAGGCCGATAACCATGCAGAACAGCAGGGCGGTGAGGACCAGCGCCAGGGTGACCATCGCCTGCGACCAGGCGCCGATAGCGCCGATGGCAATCAGCGAAACCAGGGTGGCGACCCCCATGCCGAGGCTGGAGATCTGCCAGGCGATCAGCGCGAAGACGATAATCGCCACCGGCGCTGGCATCCCCAACAACAGCTGCTGGAAGGCGCTGAGGATGTAGTCGATCGGCACGCGGATCCCCTGGAATAGCGGACGGAAGTGCAGCACGATCCAGTCGATAGCGTGGGTGACCCAGCTGTCGAGCGGGATCAGCGTTTTATGGAACGGGTCCATGATGTTGAACGATTCCGGCTGCGGCGCGGGCGCGCTGTGCAGCCAGTCGGCGCCGCCGCCGTTGGCCGGCGCGGAAGTAGAGGCGCCACCCCAGGCATCGGCGGCCTGCGCAGCGCTGTCGGTTGCCGGGGCGCTGTCCCACGGATTAGTTTGATCAGCCATGATTCACCCCCTCGCGATCTAAAGCCTGGAGCAGCATTCGTTTGGAAATGATGCCAATGTATTGTTGTTCTTCATCCACCACCGGGACGGCGCACGGGGCGTGGCCGACGTGGGAGAGCAGATCGCTGAGCGGCGTTTGCGCCTCCACCGCCAGCGGGGCGTCAATCAGCGCCGCCTCGATCCCCTGGCCGACGCTGAGCGCGGTTTTCAGAGAATCGATCGAGACAATCCCGACAAAGCGATTTCCGCGTTCGATGACATAGCCATATTCCCGGTCTTCATCCTGTAATAATTTCAGCGCGGAGCGGGGGCCAAAACCTGGGGTTTTACGAATCAATCCAACCGGGCTGCGGCGGGCAATATCTTTGGCGCTGAAGACCTGGCTAATATCCACGCCGCGGAAGAAGGTGCGCACATAATCATTGGCCGGATTATTCAGTATTTCATCCGGCGTACCGACCTGGACCACTTCGCCATTTTGCATAATGGCAATGCGATCGCCAATTCGCATGGCTTCATCAAGGTCATGGGAAATAAAGACGATAGTGCGTTGATGCTTAGCCTGTAATTTGATGAGCTCATCCTGCATTTCGGTGCGAATGAGCGGGTCGAGCGCGGAGAAGGCTTCATCCATTAACAGAATATCGGGATTAATCGCCAGCGCGCGAGCTAAACCGACGCGCTGACGCATCCCGCCGGAGAGTTCATCCGGCCAGGCGTGGGCATAATTCTCCAGCCCCACCTGCCGCAGCGCCTCCCGCGCTTTTTGTTCTCGTTCGGCGGTCGGGACGCCGGCCAGCGCCATGCCAAACGCCGTGTTGTCGAGCACGCTCATGTGTGGCATCAGCGCAAAGGACTGAAAAACCATCGCAATTTTCTTGCGACGCACCTCGCGCAGCTCGGCGTCCGACATTTTGGCGATATCGACTCCGTCAATCAGCACCTGGCCGCGGGTGGGTTCAATCAGGCGATTGAGAAGGCGAACCATGGTGGATTTCCCCGAGCCGGAGAGCCCCATGATGACGAATATCTCGCCTTCTTCAATGGCCAGACTGGCGTCTTTGACGCCAAGCGACAGCCCCGTTTTTTCCAGTATTTGCGCTTTGTTGAGTCCTTTCTCAATATATTTGAAAGCCCGGTTTGGGTGCTCGCCAAATATCTTATAAAGATTTTTGATTTCTAATTTAATTGCCATGCAATAGAGAAGTTCCTGTTATTTGTTTATTGCGATACGATACCCGATGGTGATTATGATCTTTTTACACCCTAACATACTCAGATTCTGTGACAACCCTCAATGGCAAACTCTCGGCAAAATGGCGTGAGGGATAGGGTGGCGCAGCCCCCGTGATATAAGGGCTGAGCGTCAATTTGTTGTGGGTAATATTTTTTGATTATCTCTGGATAATTCGACTGAAATGGACCAGTTTTCTGTTAAATATGACGGAGTGATGACGGTTATGCGATGGAGAGAATATTTGGCAGATCAACCCACTTTTCTGCGAAATAGATCACCAGGAACCAGCCCGCCATATTCCTGGTGAAAGTATGGTTAAAAGTCCCAATCGTCGTCGGCGGTTTCTTCCGTTTTGCCTATCACGTACGAGGAGCCGGAGCCGGAGAAAAAGTCGTGGTTTTCATCGGCGTTAGGCGACAGCGCGGCGAGGATCGCCGGGTTAACCGCTGCCATCTCCGCCGGAAACAGCGCTTCATAACCGAGGTTCATCAGCGCTTTGTTGGCGTTGTAGCACAGGAAAGCGCTGACGTCGTCAAACCAGCCGCTCTCGCCGTACAGTTCCCGACTGTAGGCCAGCTCGTTGTCGTAAAGATCCATCAGCAGATCGAGGGCGAAATTTTTCAGTTCTTCGCGCTTTCCGGGGCTGACGATCTCCAGTCCTTTCTGATACTTGTAGCCAATGTAATAGCCATGCACCGCTTCATCGCGAATGATCAGACGGATCAGATCCGCGGTATTGGTCAGTTTTCCCCGGCTGGAGAAGTGCATTGGCAGCCAGAAGCCGGAGTAGAAGAGAAAGGATTCGAGGAACACGCTGGCGATTTTTTTCTTCAGCGGCTCGTCGGCCTGATAGTAGCCCAGCATCAGTTGCGCCTTGCGCTGCAGGGGTTCGCAGCTTTCACTCCAGGCGAAGGCGGCATCCACCTCTTTGCTGTGGCACAGCGTGGAAAAAATGGAGCTGTAAGAGCGGGCATGAACCGCTTCCATAAAGCTGATGTTCGACAGCACCGCCTCCTCATGCGGGGTCAGCGCGTCCGCCATCAGCGCCGGCGCGCCGACCGTGTTCTGAATGGTGTCGAGCAGCGTCAGCCCGGTGAAGACGCGAATGGTCAACTGCTGCTCCGCCGCGCTGAGGGTTTGCCAGGCGGGAATGTCGTTCGATAGCGGCACTTTCTCCGGTAGCCAGAAGTTGCTGGTGAGACGATTCCAGACCTCAAGATCTTTGTCGTCATCAATGCGGTTCCAGTTGATAGCGCTGATGCGCGTTAAATGGGTCATCCTGTTCTCCTTACAGTGCGCAGGACACGCAGCCTTCAATTTCAGTGCCTTCCAGCGCCAGCTGGCGCAGACGGATGTAGTAGAGGGTCTTAATGCCTTTCTTCCAGGCGTAGATTTGCGCCTTGTTGATATCGCGGGTGGTGGCGGTATCCGGGAAGAACAGCGTCAACGACAGCCCCTGATCGACGTGGCGCGTCGCCTCGGCGTAGGTGTCAATGATCTTCTGGGGCCCTATCTCGTACGCATCCTGATAAAGGGCCAGATTGTCGTTATTCATAAACGGCGCGGGGTAGTACACCCGCCCGGTCTTCCCCTCTTTGCGGATCTCAATCTTCGAGACGATCGGATGAATGCTGGAGGTGGCATGGTTGATGTACGAGATCGACCCGGTGGGCGGCACCGCCTGCAGATAACGGTTATAGATGCCATAGCGCATGACATCGTCGCGCAGCTGGCGCCAGCTTTCCCGGTCGGGCAGGGGGATACCGGCGCGGGCGAACAGTGCGCGCACCCGTTCGGTTTTCGGCTGCCACTCCTCCTGCAGATATTTGTCGAAGTACGCCCCGCTGGCGTAGCGTGACTGTTCGAAGCCAGCGAAGCGCTGGCCGCGCTCGCGGGCCAGCAGCATCGAGGTGTGCAGGGCATGCCAGGTCACGGTGTAAAAATAGATATTGGTGAAGTCCAGCCCCTCCGGACTGCCGTAGGCAATCCCTTCTCGCGCCAGGTAGCCGTGCAGATTCATCTGCCCCAGGCCGATGGCGTGGGAGGCCGCATTGCCGGCCGCCACCGAGGGAACCGACTGTATGTCGCTCATATCGGATACCGCGGTCAGGGCGCGCACCGCGGTGGCGATAGTGCGGGCAAAATCCGGCGAGTCCATGGTATGGGCGATGTTCAGCGAGCCGAGGTTGCAGGAGATATCCTCGCCGATATGGGCGTAACTGAGGTTCTCATCATAGGTGGATGGCGTACTGACCTGCAGAATTTCCGAACACAGATTGCTCATGGTGATCCGTCCGGCCACCGGATTGGCGCGATTGACGGTATCTTCAAACATGATGTACGGATAGCCGGACTCAAACTGGATCTCCGCCAGGCGCTGGAAAAGGTCGCGGGCGCGGATCCAGCGCTTGCGGACCCGTTCGTCGGCCACCAGCTGCGGATAGAGATCGCCGATGGCGCAGTCGGCGAAGGGTTTACCGTACAGCCGCTCGACGTCATACGGCGAGAACAGGGCCATCTGCGCGTCTTCTTTTGCCAGCTGGAAGGTGATATCGGGGATCACCACTCCCAGCGACAAGGTTTTGATGCGGATTTTCTCATCGGCATTCTCACGCCGGGTATCGAGGAAGCGCAAAATATCGGGATGGTGCGCATGCAGCCAGACCGCTCCCGCCCCCTGGCGGGCGCCAAGCTGGTTGGCATAGGAGAAGGCGTCCTCCAGCATCTTCATCACCGGCACCACCCCGGAGGACTGGTTTTCGATGCGCTTGATCGGCGCCCCGGCCTCGCGCAGGTTGGAGAGTAAAAAGGCCACGCCGCCGCCGCGCTTCGACAGCTGCAGAGCCGAGTTAACCGCCCGGCCGATGGATTCCATATTATCTTCAATGCGCAGCAGGAAGCAGGAGATCAGCTCCCCGCGCTGCTGTTTGCCGGCGTTGAGGAAGGTGGGGGTCGCGGGCTGGAAGCGGCCGCTGAGCATCTCTTCCATTAGCTGCCGCGCCTGCTGGTCATCCCCCTGGGCCAGCGTCAGCGCCACCATTACGCAGCGATCGGCAAAATCCTCGAGGTAGTGCTTGCCGTCAAAGGTCTTCAGCGCGTAGCTGGTATAGAACTTCCAGGCGCCGAGGAAGGTCTGAAAGCGAAATGCGGCGCGCCGGGCATGGGCGAACAACGCCAGCACAAACCCGCGGTCATAGCCGGCCAGCACCTGCGGATCGTAATAACCTTCGCGGACGAGCCAGGTGAGTTTATCCTCCTGGCTGGCAAAGGTGAGGGTGTTGGGCCGGACCTGGGCGGTCATAAAGGCCTCCACCGCCTGGCGATCTTTCTCAAACGGGATGCGACCCTCGCTGTCGTACAAATTCAGCATCGCGTTGAGGGCGTGAAAATCCGCCGCGGCGGTTATACGTTCTGCGGTTGTCGTTGCCAAAATTCGCTGACTCCTTTACGCACGTTGTCGATATCGTCGGGGGTTCCCATCAGCTCGAAGCGGTAGAGATAGGGCACGGCGCATTTTTGCGCGATGACCTCCCCGGCACGCCCCCAGGCGTCGCCAAAGTTGCGATTGCCAGCGGCAATCACCCCGCGGATCAGCTGGCGGTTATGCACGTCGTTTAAAAAGCGGATCGCCTGACGCGGTACCGCGCCGGCCGTACCGCCGCCGCCATAGCTGGGAACGATGAGAATATAGGGTTCGTCTACCTGGAGATGTTCGCGCTCGTTCAGCGGAATGCGCACCGCCGGCAGCCCCAGGCGCTGCACAAAGCGATGGGTATTCTCCGAACGGCTGGAGAAGTAGACGATGAGGCTCATGCGCTGGCCGCCGTGACGGAGGGGCGCAGGCGATTGATCATATCCGGGCGGAAGCCGCTCCAGCGTAGCTCACCGGCGATCACCACCGGCAGCTGGCGAAATCCCTGCTCGCGCAGGGTGTCAGCTGCATCCGGCTGCTGGTCGACGTTCACCATTTCAAAGGCCAGTCCTCGGCTCTCCATGGCTCGCCGTGTGGCATGGCACTGCACGCAGTCATTTCGAGTGTAAATAATAATGCGCATGATTCGTATTTCCATTTAAGATAACAGCACGGCGCTAAACGCAGCGTCGAACGTTGTGGGTCATTCGATAAGGAAATACTAGATGTAGTTGTTTGAAAGTTCAACCACTCAATATATAGCGTTTTTAGCAAGGAAATCCCCCGCCGGGACAATTCGGCGGAGGAGGGGGAAGGCTGTGCGGCACTACAGACGCATGGCGACGGCGAGACGGTTAAAGGCGTTCATCAGGCTGATGGCTAAGGTCAGATCGCTTATCTGACGCGGGGTAAAATGTTCGCGCAGCGGCAGGTAAACGTCATCTTCCGCATGGCTGGCGGCAATGTCGGTGACCGACTCGGCCCACGCCAGCGCTGCGCGTTCGCCAGGTGTGAAGTGGGCGCTTACCCGCCAGCCCGCCAGAGCATCCAGTTTGCTTTGCGCCATACCGCCCTTGCGCAGCGCCTGGCTGTGCTTCTCAAGGCAGAAGGCGCAACCGTTGATCTGCGAGACGCGTAAATAAACCAGCTCAACCAGGGCGCTGCCCAGCTCGCTTTTCTCCAGCGCGATGCTGGCCTGTACCAGCCCTTTATAGACTTCCGGGCTCAGTTCACTGAATGGCTGACGTAATTGGCTCATGGTGTTCTCCTCTCTAAGACGGCAGCCAAAATAGCACTATAATGGACTGCAAAAGATAGCCATATTGTGATGAAAAAAGCAGACCATAATGGAAGCGATCCACCTCCCTCTTTATCAGCGTATTGCCCGCCAGCTGAAATCGGCAATTGAACGGGGCGAACTGACCCCGGGCAGCCGTCTGCCCGCCAGCCGGGTGTTTGCCCAGGAGCAGGGCGTCTCCCGGGCGACTATCGAAAACGCCTGGGGTGAACTGGTCGCCCAGGGGTGGCTTGAGCGGCGTGGGCAGGCGGGGACCTTTGTCAGCGAGCGGCTCAGTCCGCGCCAGCTGGCGCCGGTAACGCCAGCGCAATCAGCCGCCTCGACGGACCCGTTGCCCTTTCAGATGGGGCTGCCGGCGCTGGATCTCTTTCCGCGCGGGCTGTGGGCGCGAGTGATGGGTCGTCGGCTGCGGACGCAGTCGCGGTTCGACCTTGCTCCCGGCGATCCCGGCGGCGACCCGCTTCTGCGCCAGGCGATCGTGGACTATCTGCGCCTGTCGCGCAGTATTGACTGCCAGCCGGAGCAGGTGCTGATCACCGGCAACTATGCTACCTCCATGGATCTTATCCTGCGTACGCTGGCGCAGCCGGGGCAGCATATGTGGATTGAGGATCCGGGGTATCCCTTTATCCGCCCGGTCGTTGAGGCCAGGCAGCTGGTGGTGGATGCGATCCCGGTGGACGACGAAGGAATGGATGTTGGCTGGGGCTTGCGGCATCACCCTCAAGCGCGGTTTGCCCTGCTCACCCCGGCACACCAGAGCCCGCTGGGGGTCGCGCTGTCGCTGCCCCGGCGTCGCCAGCTGCTGGCGTGGGCGACAGCGCGCGACGCGTGGATTATTGAGGACGATTACGATAGTGAGTTTCGCTATCACGGCAAACCGCTGCCGCCAGTGAAAAGCCTCGATGCGCCGCAGCGGGTTATCTACGCCGGCACTTTCAGTAAGTCGATGTTTCCGGCGCTGCGCACCGCCTGGCTTGTGGTGCCGACCCCGCTGGCGGCGCGTTTTCATCAGACGGCGGAGCGCCAGCCCTGCACCGTTCCTACTCTGTGGCAGCAGACGCTGGCGGATTTTATCCAGCAGGGACATTTCTGGCGTCATCTGAAAAAAATGCGCGCCAGCTATAGCCAGCGCCGACAGTGGCTGGAGTCGGCCCTGCAGGCGCAGGGCTTTCAGGTCACGCCGCAGCAGGGGGGCATTCAGCTGGTCATGCCGGTCAGCGGCAACGATCGCCTGCTGGCCCGGCAGGCGGTTGAGGCCGGGCTGGCGGTGCAGGCGCTGAGCGACTGGCGTCTTCGCCATGCAGGCGAGGGGGGATTACTGATGAGTTTTACCAATATTCGCTCAGCGGCGATGGCCGATGCGCTGGCCCGGCGGCTCAGAGAGGCGATCGCGAACGATGGCGCATAAAAAACCCCTGCGGCCAGAGGCGCGCAGGGGCTGACGCGTATTTGTTATCTTCATTAGATTCCGTGAAGCTCGCGGGCTTCCGCTCGCCAGGCGCGCGCGGAAGCTGACGCTGTCTCTATTATCGACGTAAATTGAGCAATACGCCAATAAATACCCCGACGGCGGCTGCGGCGCCGACGCTGTGCCAGGGTTTATTGCGCACATAGGTATCGGCGCAGCCCAGCGCATCACAGGCTGCCTGACGGGCATCCAGCGCCGCCTGCTGCACCCGGTTGTGACCATTGAGGCGGGCACGGGTCTCTTTCAGCAGCGACTGAGCTTTAACGCGCGCCGCTTCGGCTTCCTCTTTCGCGTCACTGCCCCACGATTTCAGCACCTCTTCCAGCGTATCCGCTAATTGACTGACATCGTTATGGATATCCTCAGCATTCTCGTCAAAATTGTTGCGGTTCACATGGTTAGCCATCGTTATCTCCCTTAATTCCATCGAGTGAGTAAGTGTAGGACAAGATTTTGAATTATGCTTACTGCTGTGGTTTCTGGAATATTCCGAAAGCACTGCGCTTAACGAATAAGGTAAGGTCAATGTGCGGTAAAAGATAACGAGGAATCAGTATGTATTTAAGACCCGATGAGGTGGCGCGTGTTCTTGAAAAAGCCGGCTTCACCATGGATGTTGTGACGCAAAAAGCGTACGGCTATCGCCGAGGCGATAATTATGTTTATGTGAACCGCGAAGCGCGCATGGGGCGGACAGCGTTAATTATTCATCCAGCGCTAAAAGAGCGTAGCAATATGTTGGCCGAACCGGCCTCAGATATCAAAACCTGCGACCATTATGAACAATTTCCGCTGTATTTAGCCGGAGATGCGCAGCAGCATTATGGTATTCCGCACGGATTTAGCTCACGGATGGCGCTTGAGCGTTTTCTGAATGGACTATTTGGCGAAGCCCAGCCGGCGATGTCGACAAATTAATACGACGGTTAAGACCGGGGCGGAGCAGGCTGGCGAGAGAGCGACTGGCAGGGCCAGTCGCTGGAATAGCGTCGGTCAGGCTTTCGCCTGCTGGTAGGGGGCCACGCGGAACAGGCGGCGGCAATAGTCGAGGAAGTAGCCGTAAGCAGCGCCCATCATCATCGATACCGCCAGGTTTGAGCTCACTGCAGCGACAATCTGGTGCCAGTCTGCACCTACGCTCCACAATATTGCGACATACACTGGCGACTGGAAAGTGACGTAGGCCAGCACGTCGGCCATATTTTTCATCCAGCCTGCCGGGCTAATGCGCCGGGCCTGACGCATCGCAAAGTCGCGATAAAAACCATAGGGCACGGCAATAATAATGTTGACCGGGATCGCCACCAGGCGCGACGATAACGACTGCTCAAACGTCATACCAGAGAGAAAAATTTCGATCATCATGTTGACGACGGTGCAGTAAACCACCATCGCAAAGGTGTCTGCAACCGCATGCCGCAAGCGGGAGTGCGCAGAGAACATCGGAGTGCTCCTCGAAAATGAAGTCAATAACGCCGAAAAATGCGCGTTGGTATAGCGTTTTTGGGCTGCCTGTTTTGATGTGCGTAGAGTATATCTCTGCATTAAAAGTGGCAACTAGCTATAAATTTTTATTTATTGTCTTTTTGTCGATAAAATACTCTGCGACAGTTGGTTTTCTGCCCGTTACGCTACTTTTATTGCTGGTTTTGTTAAATGTGTTTAATTTCAGTTGGTTACATGACGTTTTTGCATGATATCTGACCAGGGAGGCGGCGTCTGACCGCCCGCTGTGGCGCAAAATCGCGTGAGCCTGTGATGAAGGTCTCGTTAAGATGTTTTTATGCCATTATGCCGGTTTTTGTGGTGAAAAATTCTAAAATGACGTGTGGCGTTTTATTCTGATTGGCTGGGTAACTATTCATTAGGCCGTGTGGAGAGGGCCTGCGCATCCGCCGACGATAAGAGGATAAACCGCTGACCATAAAGGTAATATCGCCTGCTGAATATATTTTCATATCTTACCATCCGCCGCTTTTATTTATTCATGGTCTTGTTGGCCTGCGCTGGCGAAAAAGAACCGGGGATTTGCCGATATAGGGCAGGCGGAAAAGGTTTACTCTTTGCATAATATATTTATCTGGACAACCGAAGGCTGGAAATAAATAAGTGTTTCCATTACACTTGCCGCGTTGTATCTTTTAATTGGTTATCTGGGATTTCTTAATTTTATGTCTTTAATGTTACACAAACTGAATAATATCCGTTCACTGCGTACCCTGTCCCGTGAATTCTCCATTGACGTGCTTGAAGAGATGCTGGAAAAGCTCAGGATCGTCACTGAAGAAAAACGTACGCAACAGCAGCTGGCGGCGCAGCAGCAGGCGGAATATCAGGAAAAAGTGAATACCTGGCTTGAGCTGATGCGCGCCGACGGTATTTCTCCTGACGACCTCGTGGCCGATATTCAGCCGTCGATGGCGGCAGGGAAAAAGCGGCAACCGCGCCCGGCAAAATATCGTTATACCGATCATACTGGCGCAGAAAAAACCTGGACCGGTCAGGGAAGAATGCCGAAGCCGATTGCTCAGGCGGTTGCTCAGGGCAAATCGCTGGACAGTTTCCTCATTTAAAGCCGATCCGGCCGGTATCAGGACAGTGGGGGAGACCCGCCGTTCCGTCCGGCCTTATCACTCTCCGGGAGAGGGGCTTTAGCAGACGCCAAAGTCGCCCTCTTCCTGGTATGGCGTCACCTCTTCTGAGTTCAGCGTATAGCGCTCGCCCTGCTCTTGCGCGGCCTGAACCACCACCAGCTGTTCTCCCTGTACTTCAACCACTTTCAGTTTTGGTCCACCCGCACGCGGTTGTACCAGATCGCCGACAGAAAACATCATTCACTCCTCACGGTTAACATCCTGGATGAACCTCAACCATAGCTCAACGACTGGCCAGTGAACACTGGCTGTGCTGTTTTTTGTTAAAACAATTTGGGGGTATATGTATTAATGTTGTTAATGTTTTGCTGGCGCCATACCGCTGCTGAGAAGGGGGGACGGCGAGGGTAGGGTTACCATCAATCAGGTCAGGAAAGACACCATGAAGTATATCGTTCTATTGATCATTGTTATTGCTGTTCTGTATGTCCATTATCGCGGGCGGGTGCGCTATCGTTTCTGGCGACAGCTCTCCGATCATTCAACATTTACTGCTCCGCTGAATGGATTTATGTATTTATTTTCCCGCGTGCCGAATACGCCATATCTGCGCCCGGAGATGTTTCCCGAGCTGGCGATATTGCAGCAGAACTGGCAGGTAATTCGCGATGAAGGTCTCCACCTTCAGCAGCTGGAGCAGATTAAAGCGGCCGATAAATATAACGATGCCGGATTTAACTCATTTTTTAAAACCGGCTGGAAACGTTTTTATCTGAAATGGTATGAGGAGGCCCATCCCTCCGCCAGCCAGCTCTGCCCACACACCACCGCGCTACTGCGCGATATCCCGTCGGTGAAAGCGGCCATGTTCGCCACCCTGCCAGACGGCAGCCGTCTGCCGCGCCACCGCGATCCCTACGCCGGTTCGCTGCGCTTTCATCTCGGCCTGGCGACGCCGAACGATGACCGCTGCTTTATCGAGGTGGATGGCCAGCGCTACAGCTGGCGCGATGGGGAAGGGGTGCTGTTTGATGAGACCTATATTCACTATGCGGAAAATACCAGCGGTGAGAATCGGCTGATTCTGTTCTGTGATATTGAACGGCCCATGCGCTACCGCTGGGCGCAGCAGGTGAACCACTGGCTGGGACGTCATCTGATGAGCGCCGCCTCGGCGCCCAATGATACCGGCGATCGCATTGGCGGGATTAACCGGGCATTTCGCTATATCTACCAGATCCGCATTGTCGGCAAGCGGCTGAAAAAATGGAATAAGACGGTCTATTACATCGTTAAATGGCTGCTGTTCGGCGGCATTGCCTGGCTTATCTGGAGTGCGTTTTAACCCTCATGACGCCGGTTCCAGGGCATGATCGCCAGCAGACGCGCCATGCCGCAAAAGCCGGTCACCCCGGCGAAGGTGAGCCCGGCGCCGACCGCGCCGCTGAGCAGGAAGAAGCCGCTGCTCACGGTATAGCCCAGCAGTACACCGAGTAAAATCAGGACGCCAGCGGCAATTTGTACCTGGCGCATCAGCGGCAGCGGCTGGGATTTATCCTCCTCAACCGGGAACCCCGCGGCCCTCCAGCCCTGAATCCCCCCGGCCAGCAGGCTTGCCTGCGCCGGTGCGGCGGCGGCGGCCAGGCGAATCGCGTTATTCTGCGTCCGGGAACCCGCCTGGCAGTGAAAGATGACTGTCTCTCCGGCCCGGGCATTGAGGGTCGCACCGTTGGTCAGGCTGGCCAGCGGCACCAGTTCGGCATCGGGAATATGTTCGCGCGCGTATTCATCCGCATCACGGATATCAATCAGTCTGGCGCCCTGGGCAATCAGCGCCCGGGCTTCGGCCGGGGTTAAAGTAGCGATGGTCATAGGATCCTCACGGGCAATAGAGCGTTTTCAGCGTGTTGATCACCTGCTGTACCGCAGGGTGGGTGATGAAATAGTGGATACGCTGGGCATCGCGCTCGCTGTCGATCAGCCCCTCGTCACGCATCCGCGCAAGGTGCTGCGAGGTGGCGGAAGGGCTCAGGCCGGTAGCGCGCGATAGTTCACCGGCGCTGGCCCGCGGCGCATCGCACAGTATGCACAGGATCAGCAATCGGTGAGGATTGCTCATGGCTTTCATCAGCGCGGCGGCTTCTCCGGCGCGGGCCTGCAGGTCTTCAGGTGTGGTCATATATTTTAGCTTTTTCTAAATTTAGATAACTCTAAAATAAAAACATCCCCTGCGCCAGCACTTTTTATCTGTGACTCAGGCCGGAACGGCGAGCTGGGCAATCTGCGCTCGCGCGCTGGCGATCCCTGCGTCGCGACCATGCGGACGATTGTCCAGCCCTTCGGCATAGATAAATTCCACCTCATGGATCCCCATCAGCCCCAGTACCGCGCGCAGATAGGGGGTGATGGCGTCGGTGGTCTCTCCCTGGTGAATACCGCCGCGGCTGCTGACGACCACCGCCCGAACGCCCTCGACCAGCCCCTGCGGCCAGCTGTCGGTGTAGCGAAAGGTTTCCCGCGCCCGCGCCACGAGGTCGAACCATTTCTTCAGGTCGGTCGGGACGTTGAGGTTATACATCGGCGCCCCGATCACCAGCAGATCGCTGGCTTTTAATTCGGCGATAAGCTGGTCGGAGAGCGCAACCGCCGCGCGGATGGCCGGCTGCGGATCCACTGCCCCGCGCAGGGCGGCGAACAGGGGGCGATCCAGTGTTGGCAGCGCCATGGCGCTGAGATCGTGTTCCGTGAGCCGATCGCGGTGGCCCGCCGCCCGGCGCGCCGCGAGAAATTCGTTAATCAGCTGATTGGTCAGGGATGTTTCGCCATTAATGCTGGATTTTAATACCAGAACGTTAGCCATGATGAGTGCCTCAAGTGAAGGGGAGAGGCAGAGACTAACACTGTCTTTTTTCTCTCTGGAGTGACATTATTTTCCTCTATTGTATCCCGTAAGGAACCAATTTGTGCGTGACGATCTGAACGCGATCCCGGTGTTTGTTACCGTGGTCGAGAGCGGTAACTTTGCCAGCGCGGCGGCGATCCTCCACGTGACGCGTTCGGCGGTGGGTAAAACCATTGCCCGGCTGGAAGCGCGCCTCGGCGTGGCGTTATTCCAGCGCACTACCCGTCGGCAACTGCTGACGGAAGAGGGGGAGCAATTTTACCACCAGTGCCGGGAAGCGCTGGCGCGCATCCGCGAGGCCGAAGAGGCGCTCCAGCGCGGGAAGGGCGAGGTGCAGGGGCGGCTGCGGATCTCGCTACCAGTGCTCTTTGGTCAGCGCTGCGTGGCGCCGCTACTGTTCCGCCTGAGCCAGCGCTATCCGTTACTGAAGCTCGAGCTCCACTACAGCGACCGGCAGGTCAATCTGCTGGAGGAGGGGTTTGATCTTGCGGTGCGTATCGGAAACCTGGCCGATACCGGGTCGCTACGGGCGCGGGCGCTGGGGGAGCACGGCATGGTGCTGTGCGCGGCGGTAGAGTACCTGCGCCGCCAGCCGGCGCCGCAGACCATCGCCGGGCTGAGCGAGCACCGCACCCTCGGCTATCTGCACAACGGCCAACTGCAAAAATGGCAACTGTACGACCCGCAGCAGGGCGAAGTGCGCTTCAGTCCGCAGACGGGGCTGGTACAGGATGATTTTGCCGCCATCGCGGCGGCGGTGCAGCAGGGGATGGGCATCGCCTGGTTGCCGGACTGGCTGGTGGCGCAGGCGCTCGCCGACGGGACGCTGCAGCAGGTGCTGGCGCCCAGCGCTCAGGTGCGTTTCGCTATCCACGCGGTGTGGCCGGAGGGGCCGTGGCTGCCGCAAAAAACGCGGGTGGCGATCGATGCCCTGCGGGAAGGACTGCGCCTTGCTAAAAGCACACCGCCCAGCGGTTAAGGGTATCTTAAGGCGACCGGGCGATAATGACAGAAAGATGACAACTGAGAGCTATCGCCATGAACGCCCTGGAAACCCTGAATCAATCTGTTTTTTTCGCGCTTAACGCGCAGCCTGGCGCCGCGGAGGGCCTGCTGTCGCTGGCCCGTTTTTGCGCCAGCGGCATCGTGTTTATGATGCCGGCGATCGCGCTCGGCCTGTGGTTTCTCGGTGGTCGTGAGGGACACCGCCAGGCGCTGTTTATGACCCTGGCCGTGATGATTTCCCTCGGGCTGGGGATGGTGTGCGGGACGCTCTGGTTTCATCCGCGGCCGTTTATGATCCCCCTCGGCCATACCTGGATAAGTCATCCGGCGGATAACAGCTTCCCCAGCGATCACGCTACGGTGATGTTCAGCGCCGCGTTTGCGCTGCTGTCGCTGCGCCTGCGGGCGCCTGGTCTGCTGATGCTGCTGGCTGCGCTGCCGGTGGCCTGGTCGCGGATCTATCTTGGGGTGCATTTTCCGCTGGATATGGTGGGCGCAGCCCTGGTCTCCATTGGCGGGGTCATCGTGGCGAAGCGGGTCTGGCAGGCGGTCGGCCCACGGCTGGTGCTGCTGTGCGAGGCCGTCAGCCGGCGGATGTTCTCCTGGCTGCCGGCGCGCTTTACGCCATAGCCTCAGCGACGAGGCCGTCCGGTACGGGCGGCGCGGCGGTATAGCGTGCTGCGGGCGATACCCAGTATCTGTGCCGCCCGGCTGACGTTGCCGTTAACGCTGGCCAGGGTATCGACAATCAACTGCTCGTCATGGGCCTGCAATCCTCCGCGCGGCAGCGGCGCAGGCGCGGTGCGATACGCCTCCGGCAGCGCGTCGGGCGTCAGCGTGTCGCCCTCATCGGCCAGAGCCAGCATCACCTTCAGGACGCTCTGCAGCTGGCGCACGTTTCCCGGCCACGGCAGCTGGCTGAGGTGGACCAGCAGTGCATTTGAAAGCGTCACCCGGCGTGAAACACCGCCCAGGTCGCGCCACAGCGTGGCGATAAAGGTTTCCAGCGCCGGCCACTCGCGCAGCGGGGGCAGCGCCAGGGCATACTCCCGCAGGCGCCACAGCAGATCTTCACGGAATTCGCCGGCGCTGACCCGTTGCGTCAGATTGCGGTGGGTGGCGCAGATCAAGGCGAAATTCACCGGCACGCTGCGGCTGGCGCCCAGCGGGGCCACCTCTTTTTCCTGCAACACCCGCAGGAGCCGCGTCTGCAGCGCCAGCGGCATATCGCCGATCTCATCGAGAAACAGTACCCCGCCCTCAGCCTCGCGGATTTTACCGATATAGCCGTTTTTGCTGGCGCCGGTAAATGCCCCCGGCTGGTAGCCGAAGAGCTCGGATTCGATCAGCGATTCCGGGATGGCCGCGCAGTTGATGGCGACAAATTTGCCACTGCGCCAGCGGCTGTGCTGATGCAGCGTACGGCTGACATACTCCTTGCCGCTGCCGGTTTCTCCCTCAATGCATAGCGCAATGCCGGCGTTGAGCAGCCGCAGCAGCTTTTCGCCTTCGCGCGGGCTGGTGAAAGGGAGATGCATGACCGGCGGGGCGCTTACCGCCACCCGGCGGCGGGTGGGCTCCCGCAGGCGATAGTGATAGCGGCCCTGCGGGGTGGTCAGCGGCAGCGGGACGCTGACCGCCCTTTGCGCCAGCGTCGGAAAAAGCGACGCAAAGGTGAGCTGGCCAAACTGCGCCGCGCTCAGGCCGAACTCGCGCATCGCCAGTCGGTTGCCGGCGGTGAGGACGTTGTCAGAAAAGACCAGCAGCAGCTCCTCGACGCTGTCGAGCTTGTCCACCTGCCGGTGCAGGCTCATCAGCCACTGCTCCGGATGCAGGCTCTGTTTCACCCACAGATACTCAATCTGCTTTGCCGCCGCCTTCACCCAGCCGAAGGTATGCTGGTGGGGAAAATCCGCCGGGCCGGAGATATCCAGCACCCCGGCAATACTTCCGTCCGGCCGCTGGAGCGGCATCGCCGCACAGTACAGATTCTGATTGCGGGTAAGAAAATGCTGGCGGCCATCGATTTCGCAGCCGTCATCAATGACCAGCGCGGTGCCAATGGCGTTGGTCCCGCGCCCGCTTTCGCTCCACAGATTGCCGGGGGCCAGCGCCACGCGCTGAGCCTTCTGCATCGCCTGGGTATCGCCGACGGTGTGCAGCACCAGGCCACTGGGGTCGGAGAGGACCACCACCGACTGCAGGTCCGCCACCTGGCGCGACAGGGCATCCACCACCGGCTGCGCCAGCTGCTGCAGGCTGCGGTGGCTGGCGAGCCGGTCTGCCAGCTCCCCGGCGCGCAGACGGGGAAAATCCTCGGTAGCGGGATCCAGACCATAGCGCTGGCAGCGAGACCACGAGTCGCTGAGCAGGGGGTTAGCGTTAACCTCTGGTGCGAGAAGATAGGGATTACCTGGCACAGGGCACCTCAGGGTCGATGTTGCTGTGTTGCAATATTGTAGCCATTTGGTTTATTTGGTGTTGCGATTTGCAACACAGAAGTGGACATCTGTGCGACAGCGCCTGCCAGCCTGGTAAATAAATAATCCTAACTCATTAATAAATAATATAAATTGTTGGCAATAAAAAACTGGCATAACCCCTGCAAAGTGAGAAGCGTTCGGCGGCAAGTTTAAAAAATCAATATGCCGCTGCGTCTCAACCCTACAGAAGGAGATTTGCGATGCGTTATGCACATCCTGGCCAGCCCGGCGCCCTGGTTTCATTTAAATCCGCTTACGGCAACTTCATTGACGGTAAATTTGTCGAGCCGCTGAGCGGTGAATTCTTTATGAATACCTCCCCGGTCGACGGCAGCAACATTGCGCAGTTTCCCCGCTCGGACGCCAAAGACATTGAGTTCGCCCTCGATGCCGCTCACCGTGCGGCGCCGGCGTGGGGTAAAACGTCAGTGCAGCAGCGCTCCAGGCTGCTGCTACAGGTCGCCGATCGTATTGAACAGCACCTGGAGTATCTGGCCGTCGCGGAGAGCTGGGACAACGGGAAACCGATCCGCGAAACCCTGAATGCCGACCTGCCGCTGGCGGTGGACCATTTCCGCTACTTCGCCGGCTGCCTGCGCGCCCAGGAGGGAAGCACCGCCGAGATTGACGAAACGACGGTGGCCTATCATTTCCATGAACCGCTGGGGGTGGTCGGGCAGATTATCCCGTGGAACTTTCCGCTGCTGATGGCCGCGTGGAAGCTGGCCCCGGCCCTGGCGGCGGGTAACTGCGTGGTGCTCAAGCCGGCTGAACAGACGCCGCTGAGCATTACCCTGCTACTGGAGCTGATCGGCGATCTGTTCCCGGCCGGGGTGCTTAACGTGGTACAGGGATTCGGCAAAGAGGCGGGCGAGGCGCTGGCCACCAGCAAGCGTATCGCCAAGCTGGCGTTCACTGGCTCCACGCCGGTCGGGCGGCATATTCTCGCCTGCGCGGCGGAAAATATTATCCCCTGCACTGTCGAGCTGGGGGGCAAATCGCCCAACATCTACTTCGCCGACGTAATGGAGGGAGAAGAGGAGTTTATTGAGAAGGCGGTGGAGGGACTGGTGCTTGGCTTCTTCAACCAGGGGGAGGTATGTACCTGCCCGTCGCGGGCGCTGATCCATGAATCCATCTATGAGCCCTTTATGGCGCGGGTCATGGAGAAGGTGGCGCAGATCCGCCGTGGTGACCCGTTAGATACCGACACCATGATCGGCGCGCAGGCTTCCCGCCAGCAGTTCGATAAGATCCTCTCCTACATTCAGATTGCGCGGGAAGAGGGCGGGCAAATTCTGACCGGCGGCGAGCGGGCGGCTATCGCGCCGGCGCTGGATAACGGTTTTTATATTCAGCCCACGCTGATTAAAGGCCGCAACGATATGCGCAGCTTCCAGGAGGAGATCTTTGGGCCCGTGATCGGGGTGACCACCTTTAAGGACGAAGCGGAAGCGCTGACCATCGCCAATGAGACCCAGTTTGGCCTTGGCGCCGGGGTCTGGACGCGGGATACCAACCTCGCCTATCGCATGGGCCGCGGGATTAAAGCCGGCCGCGTATGGACCAACTGCTATCATGTTTACCCGGCTCATGCCGCGTTCGGTGGCTATAAACAGTCTGGCGTTGGCCGGGAAACGCACAAGATGGCGCTGGATGCCTATCAGCAAACCAAAAATCTGCTGGTGAGCTACGGCACCGCGCCGCTGGGTCTGTTCTAAATACAACCCCGCGCTTCTGTTACAACCTCTGTCCGCAATCCGTCCGGGTTGCGGATTTTTTTTAACTGCAAAATAACCCTGCTATTTAGCCGGCTTTATTGAGCGGCATGACCAACACATTCACACGGCTGATGTAATATCTTTCACTTGAAAATAAAAAGGGTTCCACAACAAGAAATTATGCGCAGTGAGGCGGACACTTGTGCTTCATTTATGTAGAAATGATGAATATTAATACCAGGAAAATTCCTAATTTTCCTGTGCTGTCGATCGGAAGCACAATAAAATAAGACAACTTTTTGAGTAATTATCTTTAAATTTGTTAATGGTTTTGATCTGTTGTTGTTTGAAAGTGTTTTATTGCCGTTTGTATAGATATGTAAATTAACATTGAAAAGGCATTTCAAAAATAAATTTTATGCCTCTGATAATCATTAACTTATTCGTAACATTGTGCCGGGTTGCCTTTTGGTAGGTGCGGTAATATATTTATTTCGCACACCAAAATAACTTTTTTAGCTTCTGTTTTTTATTAATTTTCACCTTTTGACAGAATAAAGCAGAGCGAGAGGGCGTGTGCCTACTATCCTGCGGAAGGAACGCAATGAACATTTACAAGGAGGAACTGATGAGCAGCTTCGCGATAGCCAAGCGCTATTGCCGATGACTGTGCGATATATTCGTTAACGATGAGATAAATAATGAAAACCCAACTTCGTATTATGGCAATTCTCATGGGCGCGCTGGTTTCGGGCGTAACCTTCCAGGCGACTGCGGCAAACACGATTAATCCAAACTCAGGAACCAGTGCGCAAGGCGCCGGCGGGCAGGTCAACTTCAATGGGTCAATCACCGACAGCTCCTGCAACGTCGACAGCGGTTCAACCGGCCAGACGGTGGATTTGGGCAAATGGGCCAGCAACTATTTTACCAGTACCGGCTCCGAAACCACCAAAACATCCTTCCATATCAAAGTCAAAGATTGCCCGGCCAGCGTGACGACGGTCGCTGTGCTGTTTGATGGCGCGCGCGAACAGACGGATACCTCCCTGTTGGCCATCAACAGCGGCGGCGCCAGCGGCGTAGCGATTAAGCTGTATGAGCATGATCAGACGACGGCGGTTAGCCTCGGTAAAACGACCGCCAAACAAGCGGTCACTCCGGGTTCCAGCGGCAGCACCGGTTCTGCCGACCTCGAGTTTTACGCCGATTATGTCTCTACCGGGGCGACCGTGACGGCAGGTGACGCCAACGGTACGGCTAATTTCAATATGATTTATAACTAAGCATATTGCGCGTTATTCAGAGCCAGTCCATTGCGTCAGGATCCATAGCAGTTTGTTGAAACATTAATGGCGAAGCAGTCGCGATATATATTCGTGACGGTATTGTTGTTCCTGCTAATTATCTCAATGGTTACTGGCTCTGTTATTCACAGCTTTATTTTATTGTCTGTTCAACCTTTACCTGATGGTTATTAATGATGAAGAAAATAATTGCCGTTGCGGCTTTTCTGCTGTGCTCCACGGCAGCGCAGGCCGGTATTGTCATGGGTGGAACCCGTGTGATTTATCAGGAAGGGAAGCGTGAAGCCGCTATTTCAGTCACCAATGCCGATACCCATACGCCCTATCTGGTGCAGTCGTGGGTGGAAAATTACGCGGAAAATGACAAGAGCAAGGTGCCCTTTATTGTGACCCCACCGCTGTTCCGTCTCGATCCGGAGCAGAATAACGTTCTGCGTATTAACTTTATTGGCGCCTCGCTGCCCGGCGATCGTGAGTCGGTGTTTTGGCTGAACGTCAAAAGTATTTCTCCGACGCCGCAGGGCGAGGTGAATAAGCTGCAGGTCAATATTAAGTCGAAATTCAAAATTTTCTATCGCCCCAACGGTCTGGCAGGCGACCCGGCAAAAGCCTGGCAGCAACTGAAGTTTACCCAGTCCGGCGGTCATCTGACGGTGGCAAACCCCACTCCCTATTTTGTCTCTTTTTACTCCGTCGCGGTGGGCGGGCAGAGCATCGACGAACCTGGCATGGTGGCTCCGTTCGGCCAGAAAACGTGGCCGGTGAGCGGGCACGGCGCCGTCAAATGGCGGGCGATTAACGACTACGGCGGCGTCAGCGACTTCGCCCAGCAGTAATTCCCTTTTGCGATGACATGACCGGACGGCGCCAGCATGAAAAGAACAACAACAGCGAAGGTGCGGGAGTATGCCGCAATGCCATTGACCGCAGGACGGGCGCTGGCGCTGGCGACGGTGCCGACGATGGTGTTTTGTCTCAGTCCGCTGAACCGGGCGCTGGCCGACGACTATTTTGATCCGGCGGCGCTGGAGTTTGCCGACCCGCAGCAGCAAACCTCCGACCTGCACTACTTCGCCAAACCCGGCGGGCAGCAGCCGGGCACTTACTCTGTCACCGTGGTGGTTAACGATCAGGAGCTGGGTCAGGCTGATATTACGTTTGTTGACGATGGCGGGAAGCTGCAGCCGGTGCTGACGCCCGGTCAGCTGGCGGATTATGGGGTCAACGTCAGCGCCTTTCCCGCCTTTCAAACGCTGCATGAAGGAGAAACCTTCACCCGGATCGAGAAGTTTATTCCCGACGCCAGCAGTCGGTTCACCTTTGCTAACCAGCGCCTGACGCTGAGTATTCCCCAGGCGGCGATGAACGTGCAAAGCCGCGGCTATGTCGATCCCTCGCGCTGGGACGATGGCGTGCCGGCCGCGTTTGTCGATTACTATTTTTCCGGCGCGCAAATAAAGAACGCCGATGACGGGGAGAGCAGCCGCTCAAACTACCTCAATTTACGCAGCGGCGTGAACCTGGGCGCCTGGCGGCTGCGCAACGTCTCCTCAATGCAGTACGACCAGCAGCGCCGGCACTGGGATACCCAGAGCACCTGGCTGCAGCGCGACGTCCGCTCGCTGAAGAGCTTGCTGCGGATCGGCGATACCTACACCACCGGCGATGTGTTTGACAGCATCCCCTTTCGCGGCGTCCAGCTGATGTCTGACGATGAGATGCTTCCGGACAGCCAGCGCGGCTTTGCCCCCACCATCCGCGGCGTGGCGCACAGCAATGCCAAAGTGACCGTCTCTCAGCACGGGTATGTGATCTACGAAACCTTCGTGTCGCCGGGGGCATTTGCCATCAGCGATCTTTACCCCACCTCGCAGAGCGGCGATCTGGAGGTGAAGGTGACCGAGAGCAATGGTTCGGTGCGCACTTTTACTCAGCCCTATTCCGCAGTTCCTTTTATGCTGCGCGAAGGGCGCGGCAAATTCAGCCTTAGCGCCGGGCGCTACCATTCGGGGGCGGATACCGTCCGCTCGCCGGAATTCCTGCAGGGAACCCTGTTCTACGGTCTGTCGGCGGGATTTACTCTCTACGGCGGTACGCAACTGGCCCAGGACTATCAGTCCTGGGCGCTGGGCCTGGGGCGCGGTTTCGGCGAGTTCGGATCGCTGGGAGGCGACGTGACCCAGGCCATCACCCGCACGCCGTCGGGCAAGCGCTACGCGGGCCATTCGCTGCGCGCCCAGTATCAGAAAGATTTTGTCAGCTCGGGGACCTCATTCAGCCTCGCCAGCTACCGCTACTCCTCCAGCGGCTATTACGATTTTGCCGAAGCCAGCGCGCTGGAAAGCGCGCAGGGGCAGGTGGACAACCGGCGTCGCCGGGAAGAGCTGTCGGTGACACAAAGCCTTGGCGGCCTCGGCAGTCTGGCGATCTCCGCCTGGTCGCAGGATTACTGGCACCGGCAGAGCCGGGATGAGACGGTACACCTCGGGTTCTACAGCGCCTGGAAGGGGATCTCCTGGGGCGTGGGCTATTACTACACCCGCGCCAGCAATCAGGAAAAAAATGACCGTTCCTGGTCATTTAATATCAACATCCCGCTGGGCGGCCCGCTGTCCGACAGCGCGGTAAGCTATAACACCACCTCGGACAGCAATGGCTATACCTCGCAGCAGGTCTCGCTGTATGGCGCGGTGCCGACGCGGCCAAATCTGTTCTATTCGGTCCAGCAGGGCTATGGCAACCAGGGGCGAGGCAGCAACAGCAGCGTCGCGCTGGATTACCACGGCGGCTTCGGCAACGCCCAGCTCGGCTATCGTCATGACGCCGCCAGCAACCAGCTGACCTGGGGAGGCGCCGGCTCGGTGGTCGCGCATCCGCACGGCGTCACCTTCGGCCAGACGGTGGGCGAGAGCTTCGCCATCGTCCGCGCGCCGGGGGCCGCTGGGGTGGCGGTACAAAACGGCAACAATGTGCACACCGACTGGCGCGGCTATGCCGTGGTGCCATCCCTGACCGCCTATCGAAAAAATGTCATTACCCTCGACACAGAGTCGATGGCCGACGATACCGACGTCGATCAGGAGGGGCAGACCGTGATCCCCGGCGGCGGCGCGGTGGTGATGGCCAACTACCGGACCCACATTGGCAACCGGGTGCTGTTTACCCTGCGCAATGCCCAGGGGCCGTTGCCGTTTGGCGCCAGCGCGCGGCTGGTCACGGCGGAGGAGAGCGGCAATGCGCCGGGCGGCATGGTGGCTGACGGTGGGCAGGTGTACCTCAGCGGCGTGCCGCAGGAGGGGACCCTGGCGGTGAGCTGGGTCGTTAACAACCAGTCGCAGAGCTGCACGCTGCATTTTCAACTTCCGGATAACCCACAGCAGAGTCTGAATACGGTGAAAACCGTCTCCGGGCTGTGCCAGACACGCTGAGGCGGCTATGAAATCTGTTTTTCGTCTACTTCCTGTTCTCTTTCTGCTGGCGCTGAGTGGTTACCTCCCCGGCGTGCGGGCTGAAACCTGCCGCGCGAATATCGGCCAGACCACGGTCAATATTCCCAATATCAAATATTTACCCACGCTGCCGGTCAATACCCAGATGACCAGCGCGATGGCGGATAACGGCAGCGGGATCCCCTTTTCCTGCGACCTGCAGCTGCCGACGGCGAGCGCCAAACGCATCGTCTATAAGCAACTGAAAACCGGCGGCTCGCCGGTGGTGATTAACGGACAGCACGTCTACCCCAGCGCCATCGACGGCATCGGTTACTCGCTCAGCTTTCAGTGCGCGGGCGGCCCGATGCGCGCTATCGACGGCAGCCACTCCGCGGGCGGCGAGTCGGTGGTGGTGTGCGACAGCGCAATGCTTCCGGCGCTGATGACGCAGCAGCAAACCACGGTCAGGATCGCGGTGACCTTCTATAAAACCGGGACGGTGCAGCTGGCGGACGGGACGCACACCAACTCGCCGTCGCTGCCGCAGGTGGGGGAGATGACCATTGAGCAGCAGGCCAGCGGGAGCGCCAGCTATGTCGCCAGCGCGCCGGTCAGTATCGATATGGCGGCCCTGAACGTGGACATCGGCAGCAGCGGCAGCTGTCAGGTAGCGACGTCGACGATCCAGGTCACTCTGGGCACGGTAAACCGGGCGGAGTTTCACGGTAAAGGGAGCACCGGCGGCCAGGCGAAGCGCTTTTCGATCCCGGTGTTCTGCCCGTCGCCGACCGATGTGCGCATCGGCTTTTTCGGCGTCAGCGTGGAGAGCGATACCCTGGCCCTGAGCAAGGCCAGCAACAGCGCCAGCGGCGTCGGCGTGAAGCTGACCTACGGCAATAACCCCGGCGCGGCGGTCTCTGATGGCACCAGCGTTAAGATCAATGAGGCCAGCAACTTGCCGATCCTGAAAAGGGTGACCGGCACAAACGCCGGGACCGCCGAGGCGATCAATTTTAACGCCCAGTATGTGCAAACTGACGCCACGGTGGGGGCGGGCACGGCCAACAGCATGGTGACCTTCGCCCTGGAGTATAACTAGCCTGACGCTGGCGCATGGGCATTCTGCAGAGGGATGGGCACCACCGCGCCGTAGTCGTCGATATAGTTCAGCTGGTACAGGCGAGTGCTGTCGGTGGTCATCACGGTATGGCTGCTGTATGGCCGGAGCATCACGTTTCTCATCGGCGAGAGGTGGCCTTTATTATCGATCAGCGTCCCGTTGACCAGGGTGATATGCAGTGGGCCTGAGTTGGTAAAGCGCAGGTGATTCCCGCTCTGCTGCCACTGCAGCTTTTGCACCTCTCTGGCGAGGGTGGTGGTGATGGCGGGCGGACGATAAAAGAGCTTCAGGCGGGTACGGACGACAAATTGCAGCGTATGCGTGCCGACGGCTGCGGGAGGCGTCTCCTGGATATTGACCCAGTACACGCTTTCCCGATCGCCGGGCAGCCCGCCGCCGAAATAGATAAAGCGCAGCTGGGCGGATTGTTGCGGCGATAAATAGACCTGCGGCGGCGTCGCCACTATCGGCAGGCCGACGCGCGAGGTATTGAGTCCGGCGTCCAGCCAGATCTGCACTTTATAAGGCGTGCTGCTGCGATTGTGAATGTTCAGGCTGGCGACCTTTTCTTTCCCGGAATAGACCACCCGCGTGGCATTAATGGTGATCCCGGCGCAGGCCTGAAAGGTCACTGCGCAGAGCAGAACCGCCAGCTGTGTTTTCATGAGGACTCCCTTGACGTCTCATCCCTGACCGGGAAGTTATTCCTGCATAATGGTAAATCGGGCCGTCGCATTGCCGTCGCCGGGATCGGCGTGGGTTTTGTCCCAGGTGTAATAGAAGGCGTTCAGCCTGAAGGTTCCGGAGCCGCCGTCCACCGGGATCTCTATGCGGGGATCGTGTTGCGGATCAAGGCGTTCATCGAGGCTGAGCGGGGTGCCCGTGCGGTCAGTGAGCAGAATACCTACCTTGCTGGCCGGCTTACCGCTGCCGTCGAGCGCCAGCACGCGGTTTTCAGGTGTGTCGGCAGGCGAGGGGCCGTCAACCACAATGTAGTAAGTGCCTTTCTCACAATCTTTAACGCGAATGTCGATGCCGACCGCCGGCCCGGTCCCAGACTGACTGTTTTTCAGTCTCGACAGCGGAATAGCGCCCATACTGACGTCGATGACCCCGCTGTCGCTCACCCCTTCGAGCTTGCAGGAGGCGTTCACGACCTTGCCGATGAAATTCAGCTTGCCCTCTGCCGCGAGTGCAGGGACAGCGGCCAGCCCGGCAAAGACCGTCGCCAGACACAGCGTGATTATTTTCATTTTCTTTCCTTCTCTATTGCCCGTAAAGCTGGCGCCAGGGCCGTTATTTTGATGAGTCTTATTTACGCCAGGTATGTTTTTTATTAATTCATCTGACTGACAAATTTATTAATACCAGGAAATAAACTGGCTTGTTATTTAGGGGCTGCTTTTGTCGGGATAGTAGCGTGGGGGAATTGCGACGTAAATAAGACGGTTATTAACGCGAGTTGAATGCCAAATATCGCTCGATAAAATAAATTGCTATTTTAATTCAATGCATTAGAAATAGCTTATTGCTCTTTTTTGCCAGGTGTTCGAACCCACTTCATGGTGGAAAATACGATCGTTCACGTAAGGCTACGCCCGGCAGATGAGGGATCATTCACCGGAGGGGGGCTGTTTTTTATCGCCAGATTTGCGATCGGCAACCGTGCTGCCGGGTTGTATGTCACGATGATTAAAAATAGGATGAATGCCCTGGCGTATGCTGCGGATGGTGTTGACTGATAAGCGACCGATCACCCCGGCGCGAAAAATCGATAACGATAAGGATGGCGAGATGAAACTGACGGTGGGGCTGGCGCTGACGCTGGCGATAATGACCTGCGGCGCCCAGGCGCGCGATATGCAAACCATCGAGCACAGCGGTGAGCTGAAAGTGGGCGTGCCGGGCGATTACGCCCCGCTGGCGTTTCGCAATGCCGCCGGCGAGCTGCAGGGCTATGACGTGGACATGGCCCGCGATCTCGGGCGCACGCTGGGGCTGAAGGTGAGCTTCGTCTACACCAGCTGGCCAGCGCTCGCCGCCGATCTGCGGGCGGACAAGTTTGATATTGCGATGGGCGGCGTGACGCAGACTCCGGCGCGGGCGAAGGACTTCGCCCTCAGCCATCCGGTAGTGGCGAACGGTAAAATCGCCTTAGCCAACTGCCAGGCCGCCCCGCGGCTCGGCTCGCTGGCGAAGATTGACCGCCCGGAGGTGAAGGTGGTCGTCAACCCTGGCGGCACAAACCAGAGCTTTGTCGATGAGCATATCAAGCAGGCGCAGATCATTCGCGTACAGAACAACGTCGACAATCTGGAGGCGCTGCGGCAGAAAACAGCCGATATGATGGTGACAGACCTGATCGAAGGCGACTATTACCAAAGCAAAGAGCCCGGCGTGTTCTGCGTTGCTAACGAAACACCGTTCGCCGGCACCGCCAGCGACAAGGTGTATATGATGAATAAGGATAACCCGGCGCTGCTGGAGAAAGTGAACCAGTGGCTGGATAGCCAGGACAAAGAGGTTCTCAAACGGAAGTGGAAAATTCGCGGTTAACGCGGCGGCGCGCCACCGCCGGCAGACGCGTCCGGCGGTGGTTATCGTCCACGGTTAGCGCTGCGGCGACAGGGGCTGTCGCGCGAGGCCGCGGAAGTAGCAGGCGTAGCCGAGGGTGGCGGTCAGGCACAGCATATAGCCAAACGACTCGCTGCCTTCCTCGACCGTGTTTTTCACCACCCGGGCGTAGTTCTCATCCAGCACGGCGTACCACAGGCCGTGCATGCCGAACAGCCGCGAGAAGACCAGAATCGCCAGCAGGCCGCTGATCATCATCCCGTAATAGGGCGTGCGGGTATACTCCGCCAGCTGCGACAGGGTCTGACGCAGATGGCGCAGCGGCGCCAGCAGCGACCCTACGGTGGCCAGCAGGGCAAACCACACCCAGCTGCCGTGGGAGAGCAAATCAAACAGGCCATCCAGTTCACGGATCAGCATGGCGAGGAAGAAGCCGCCGATGAGGATATTGCTATAGCGCAGGTGGGTATATTTTCGCGCCAGCAGGAAGTGAACCAGTACGATGACAGCCAGCACGCTCTCCTGCACCACTTCGGTGAGCGACACCTCCGGGATGTCGTTGCCAAACACCCGAATATCCACCCACAGACAGAGTACCGCGAGGGCGGCTGCGACCGCCGCGCCGAGAAAGAATAGCAAGCTTCGTAACAGAGACATTAACACCACAACTTATACTTAAAAGAAATATCATAAGTTTTGGGAATGCATGTTCCTGTTCACTTTGTGCGACTTTGCCGCGTTTTTTTAACATTTTGCGCGGTTTAGCGCCGGCGAAGGCGACAGGGGAGGGTGACTCCCCTGAATGAGGTGGGCGTCAGAGAATATCATCCACCACGCCGCCGTCGACGCGCAGTGCGGCACCGGAGGTGGCCGATGCCTGCGGCGAGCAGACGTAGACCACCATATTGGCGACCTCTTCCACCGAGGCCGCCCGCTGGATCACCGAGCTCGGACGATGGGTCATGACAAACGCTTTCGCCAGTTCCTCCAGGGACTTGCCGGTTTTCGCCACGTCGTCTTTCAGCATCTCGGCAAAGCCGTCGGAAATCGTCGGCCCCGGCAGTACGCTGTTAACGGTCACTCCGCTGCCGGCGACATATTTCGCCAGGCCGCGGGCCAGCGACAGCTGCGCGGTCTTGGTCACGCCATAATGGATCATGTCCGCCGGGATATTGCGCGCCGATTCTGAGGAGATAAACACCACCCGCCCCCAGCCTTTACTGACCATCGCCGGGAGCAGCCCCCGTGACAGGCGTACGCCGGACATGACGTTGGTCTGCCAGTAGTTGTCCCATGTCGCGTCGTCGGTGGCGTAGAAATCCTGCGGGCCATAGATCCCGGCGTTATTGACCAGAATATCGACGCCGGTCACCGCCCGCAGCAGCTGGGCTGCGCCGTCGGCGTCGCTGAGGTCGGCGATGGCGGGTCGCGCCTTCGCGCCCGACACCTCATTTTGCAGACGAGCGATGGCGGCGTTCACGCTCTGCTCGCTGCGCCCGTTAATGATGATCTCTGCGCCGCTCTCCGCCAGGCCTTTGGCGATGGCGAAGCCAATACCCGCCGTGGAGGCGGTGACCAGCGCGACTTTCCCCGCTAAATCAATCTTCATGTTCCTGCCTTCTGGTTGTGGATCTCCCATTAAGCGTAGCAGCGGCAGTATGGCTGGGGATCAGTAACCGGCGTGCTTATTGACCAGGTTCTTCAGCGGCAGCCCGCGGCGCTGGCGCTGAATGTTCTCCAGCAACTGGCGGGCGATCACCTCGGCAGGGGCCGCAGAGGCCATATGCGGGGTGATGACCACCTGCGGATGGCGCCACAGCGGATCGTCCGCCGGCAATGGCTCCTGCGGGAAGACGTCGAGCACCGCCCCGGCGAGCTGGCCGCTCTCCAGCGCCGCCAGCACATCATCATTGACCATATGCTCCCCGCGGCCGCAGTTGATCAACACCGCCCCGGCGGGTAGCCGGTTGAACAGCGGCGCGGCGAGGATACCTCGGGTCTGCGCGGTGAGCGGCAGGAGGTTAATCAGCCCGTCAAGCGACCCAAGAAAGTGGTCGAGCGCCTCCTCGCCGCGATAGCAGGTGACACCAGCCAGCTGCTTTTCACTGCGCGACCAGCCGGAGACCCGATAGCCGAGGCGGGCCAGCTGGTCAGCGATATAGCCGCCAATTTCGCCCAGACCCATAATGCCGATATGGAAGTCGGCGGCGGCGCGCTGGGGATAGAGCTTCCAGGTTTGGGTTCGCTGGTGGGCCAGCGCCCGGTCGAAATGGCGCTGAAACCACAGGACGCTCCACAGAGCATATTCGAACATGCCGTGGCGAAAATCTTCATCGATCACCCGGCACAGCGGGATCTCGCTGGCGAACAGCGCGGGCGGCAGATGATCGACCCCGGCGGACGCGGCCTGGATCAGCTTCAGCCCCGGCGAGCGGCTCAGCAGCTGCGGGTCCGGGAACCAGCAGCTGGCGTACTGGGCGTCGCGCGCCGTCTGGTGATGGGGCAGAAGCGCCGTGACGTCGGGAAACTGCTGCAGGGCGGCGCAAATATCGCGGGCGAAATCCGCGTCGTTACAATCCACAACGATAGTGATATCAGACATAGGCGTTAGTCTTTGTAAGAGGTATCGAGACGGTCAAGACGGCGCAGCCACGCCTGCCAGACCTGTTGACGTTCATGCTCCACGCCCATCAGCTGCTCGCAGGCGTGCTGGCTGAGGTGCGGAGCGATGGTGTGGATCGGGCTGAGGGCCGCCAGCTGGGCGGTGGCCATCTGGATCTCGCAGGCGCGGTTCAGGTAGTACATGATATAAAAGGCGTCAGCCACGGTGCGGCCCACCGACAGCAGGCCGTGGCTCTGCAGGATCATGGCGATATTATTCCCCAGCGAGCGCTGGATGCGCGCCCGTTCGTCGAGGTCAAAGGCCACCCCTTCATAGGGATGGTAGCCGACGCGCTGGTAAAACTCGGTGCTGATCTGGTTAAGCTGCAGCAGGCCGTCCTCGCAGGCGGCCACCGCCATTCCCGGCAGCGTATGGGTGTGGATCACGCAGTGGGCATCTTCCCGGGCCATATGCACCGCGCTGTGGATGGTAAAGCCCGCCGAGTTAGCCGGTGCGTCGCCCTCTACGACCTTACCCTGCATATCCACCACGATCAGGTTGCTGGCGGTGACTTCGTCAAACATCATGCCGAAGGGATTAATTAAAAAACGTGGCTCGCCGTCGCCGGGCAGGCGCACGGAGAAGTGGGTGTAGAGGGTATCCTCCCAGCCGAACAGCGCCGCCAGCCGGTAGGCGGCGGCCAACTGCTGGCGCAGGTGTTGCTCAGTTGCCATTTAGCGTACTCCCATAAATTCACGGATTCGTTGCAGAGAAGGGGCCTCCAGCGGGCTGCGGATCACCTGCGGGGCGATATCGGCCTGCACCACGCCGTTCTCCATCAGCACCACGCGGTCGGAAATCGACAGGGCGAACTCCATCTCGTGAGTGACAATCAGCATGGTCATGCCTTCGCGGGCCAGCGACTGAATGACCTTCAACACTTCGCCTACCAGCTCCGGATCCAGCGCCGAGGTTGGCTCGTCAAACAGCATAATGTCCGGCTTCAGAGCCAGCGCCCGGGCGATCGCCACGCGCTGCTGCTGGCCGCCTGAGAGCTGCCAGGGGTATTTGTGGGCATGGGCCAGCAGGCCGACGCGGTCGAGCAGCGCCAGGGCCTGCTCGCGGGCGACCGGCTGGTCAAGCAGCTGGTGATAGCGCGGGGCCAGCATCACGTTGTCGAGCACCGTGCGGTGGGGGAACAGGTTGAAGCTCTGGAAGACCATGCCGATGCGCCGCACCCCGGCGCGCATCTGGCGTTTGTCGACGATGGCTCCGCCCTTCAGATAGTCCTCGCCGTAGAGAATGATCTCCCCGCCATCAAGGCTTTCGAGGGCGTTGATGGTGCGGATCAGGGTGGTTTTGCCGGAGCCGGACGGGCCGATGATGCTGATCACCTCCCCGTTCTCCACCTGCAGATCGATGCCTTTCAGCACCTCATGCTGACCCCAGGATTTGCGGATGCCCCGCAGATCGAGCGCTGGCGGCGCGCCGTTGACGGCCGGCGTTTTGATCTCCTCCGTCAGCGCCGGCAGGCTCTGGCGCAGCGCCTGGCATTCCGCCTCGCTGAGGGTTTGCGGACGCTTGCGCTGAATATCGAGACGATTTTCCAGCGCCCGGAACAGCCAGGTGAAGACGGTAACCACCATCACGTAGTACACCGCCACCGCCAGCAGGGTCTCCATCACGAGGAAATTTTGCGCATACAAGCGCTGGCCGGTGAGCAGCAGCTCGGGTAAGGAGACCACCGACAGAATCGAGCTCAGCTTAATGATGGTGATGTATTCATTGATCAGCGTCGGCAGCGAGATGCGAAACGCCTGAGGAATAACAATCAGCCGCTGGATGCCGATAAAGCTGAAGCTCAGCGCATGGCCCGCCTCGCTCTGCCCCTTGGCCACCGACAGCAGGCCGCCGCGGTGGATCTCCGCCATATAGGCCGCTTCGGTGACGGTCATCGACACCAGCCCGGCGATAAACGGCACCCCGAGTAGCGGCTGGGTCACCGGAAACAGCTGCGGCAGGTTGTAGACAAACACCAGCAGCACCATCAGCGGCACGCTGCGAAAAAACCAGATATAGAGTTCGACGGGGATCTTGACCCAGCGCGGCGCGGAGAGCTTCGCGCAGGCTAACAGAAAACCGACCACCAGGCCGATCCCCCAGGACAAGGTGCTGACCACGATCACGGTCACGCACGCCTGCCAGAATGCTCCAATGCTAAACAGTGAAAAAAAGTATCCCCAATCGAACGCCATACCGACTCCTGTTGCGCAGTGCTTATTGTCTTAATCGATGCTTTCTAAGTTGTATTTTTTGATCAGCGCGGCATATTGGCCGTTGGCTTTCAGCGCGGCCAGGGTAGCCTTAATCGCCTCCGCCAGCTCGGTGTTGCCTTTGGCGACGTAGATCCCCAACGGCAGCGGGTAGACCAGGCGCGTAGAGCTTATCCCCAGGCGGCCGCGGCTCTTGTCGACGATGATCTGCGCCGCCGGGGCAATCTCAAGCTGGGCGCCGATGTTCTTCGACAGCAGCGCCTGCGAGGCTTCCGGCGCCGTCGGGAACTCCTGAATGGTGATGGCCGGTTTGCCGTTTTTCAGGCACCACTCATCGGAGTGTTTTTTCAGGCTGGTCACCCAGGTGGTGCCTGCCTGCAGGCCGACCTTCACGCCGCACAGCTCATCTTCGGTTTTCGGCTGCACCGCGCCGCCCTTCAGGGCGATGATCGACGCGCCGGAGAGGGCGTAAGGGATGGCGTCGGCCTGTTTCTGGCGTTCCGGCGTCACGTACATCCCGGAGATCACCGCATCATATTTCTTGCCGATGCCGAGGATCAGGCTGGTGAACTTGGTGTCGATCAGCTGCGGTTTGGCCTGCAGATGTTGGGCGATCAGCGCGGCGAAATCCGGGTCGAGACCGACGATGTTGTTATTGCTGTCATAGGACTCAAACGGCGGGTAGGTGACCTCCATCCCCACCTTAAAGACGCCCTCGGTCAGCAGTTCCGCCGCCTGGGTGACAGGGGAAAAACAGGCGCTGACGGCGAGGGTAAGCGCGACACGGCGCGAGATTTTTTTCAGGGTGCTAGTCATCATGGTTCCTCACGGGTGGTTAGGGTTTTTTTTGCTGTGCCTGTTTTTTCAAATGGCCAAAGGTATTGGTGCCGCGCGCGCGCTCCGGTAGCTGAAGTTCACCGCGATTGACCTTCTCGCGCAGGTAGCGATAGGTTTGCAGCGCCTGGCTCCACATATGCTCCCCGATGCTGAGCTCCTGATATTCACCGGCTTCGCCGGCGGCGAGGAAGGTCGGCAGCGGGCGGATCAGCGTGTGGTAATCGCAGGCGAAAAACAGCGGGAAGGAGTACCGCTCCTGCGGCACTTTGCGCACCCGGTGGGCTGTAGCAACAAATGTGCCAGCGCTGAGCACTTCCAGCATGTCGCCGATATTGATCACGAACGCCTCTTCTCCGGCGGCGTTCTTGACGGGAGGTGCATCGATCCACACGCTTTCTTCATTGAGGACTTCAAGGCCGGGCTGGTCGGCGAGCAGCAGGGTGAAGCACTCATAGTCGGTGTGTGCACCAATTCCGGGAACATCTTCGACGCTGGCGTCGAACGGGTAATGGATCAGCCGCAGCTTGGCCGGCGGGCAGGTCACCATCGGTTTGAAATACCCTTCCGGCAGGCCGAGCGCGAGGGCGAAAGCGTCGAACAGACGGTGGCCGAGGGCGAAGACTGCGTCGTAGTAGGCCAGCACCCGCGCGCGGAAATCCGGCAGATCGGGCCACTCATTGGCGCCGATCAGCGGCGTGCCGGCGAGCACCAGCGGATGGTCATCCGCTGCCTGGAAGCCGATATCGAAAGCCTCTTTATGGTCCGGCTTGCCGGAGCCGTAGATCTCTTCTCCTTCCGGAACGTAGCCCTTATGGCTTTTGGAGTGGCCGATGTAATAGTTCATCTTCTCCTCCATCGGCAGGGCGAAGATCTGCTTCGCCGCCTCGCGGACGCCGGCGATCAGCGCCGGGTCGATGCCGTGGCCAGTGATGTAGAAAAAGCCCACCTCGCGCGCCGCGCGGCCGATGGCGTCGGCCACCGCCTGGCGCCTGGCGAGATCGTCGCCGGCCAGATCGCGGATATCGATGGTCGGGAGTTCAGTAAAAGCGTGCTTCACGGCGGTCATGGCTGCGGTTCCTGTTCAGTGAGCGTTAAAAACTGCTGAAAGTGGGCCTGCTGGCGCGCGGCCATCCAGGCGTTGAGCGACCAGAGGTCGGCCACCGGAACGTTGGTGAACGGCAGATGGTGCAGATAGCCGTCGGCGCCAAACTCCGGGGTCAGCGTGGTCTGCGGGTAGCCGCGCTGGCGCTGTGAATGCCAGACCTGCTGCCAGAAGCGCTCGGCAAAAGCCAGTGCCGACTGATACTCTGGCGCCGCCGGGTGCGGCACCTGCGGCCCCTGGTCGTAGCCCACCCGAGCCTGCACGTGATGCACGCGGTCGATAAAGGCGCTGAAGTCATCGCTGGGGTCATCCAGCAGGCGCTCGCTGACCACCACCCAGTGGCTGATGTCGGCGGTAAAGCGCAACTGGGGGAGCTGCTGAATAATCTCCAGCGTGAGCCACGGGCTGTACAGCGAGGTGGCGCGATGGGTTTCAAAGCTGCAGGTCAAACCAAACCCGGCGGCCAGCTCGTGCGCCTTGCCGAGAAAATCGACCTGCTGCGCCAGCGGCCAGCGATCGTTGCCCGCCAGCAGATTGACAAAGCGCGGGTTGAGGCTGCTGGCCTCGGCGAAGCGGGTCTGCAGGCGCGCCAGATGCTGCTCCGGCGTTTCATGCTGGGCGGGGAGCACTCCGCCGCCGCTGAAAAGAATGGCGATATACTCCAGCCCCGACGCCTGCAGGCGGTCGGCGAGCTCCCGCCGTTCGGCCACCGTTAACGGCACGCGGGCTTCGATACCGCAGCAGCCGACGCGCTGCAGTTCATCCAGCGTTTGCGACCAGGGGGTGGTGACTCCCCAGAGGGTGCGAAAGCATTTCAGCTCCATGGCGGCTTCCTCAGGCGTACTTCACGCCGGGCAGGACGCAGAGCATCTCGTACAGCAGGTTGGCCGCCAGCTGGGAGGTATTACCGCTCACGTCGTAGGGGGGCGAGACCTCGACCAGATCGGCGCCAATCAGGTTCAGGCCGCGGCAGCCGCGGACGATCTCCAGCGCCTGAATGGAGGTCAGGCCGCCGACTTCCGGCGTCCCGGTTCCCGGGGCCCAGATGGGATCGAGGCTGTCGATATCAAAGCTGAGATACACCGGCCCGTCGCCCATCTGCTGGCGGACTTCGGCCATCAGTGGCGCCAGCGAGGTATGCCAGCACTGCTCCGCTTGCACCAGGCGAAAGCCCTGGTCAACGCCCCACTGGAAGTCGCCGGCGGCATAGCCCTGGGCGCGCTGGCCAATCTGCACCACCCGTTTGAGGTCGAGCAGTCCCTCCTCAACGGCGCGGCGGAAGGTGGTGCCGTGGGCGATTTTCTCTCCGAACATCTCATCATTGGTATCGGTATGGGCGTCGACGTGGATGAGCCCCACCGGACCATGTTTTTTGGTCAGCGCCCGCAGGATCGGCAGGGTAATGGTGTGGTCCCCGCCGAGGGTTAGCGGGATCAGCGGATAACTATTCAAACCGGTGTAGTAATCTTCGATAATTTGCACCGATTTGAGCAGGCTGTAGGTATTGATCGGCACATCGCCGATGTCGGCCACCGACAGCGAGTCGAACGGCGCGGCGCCGGTTGCCATATTGTACGGACGGATCATCACCGATTCGGCGCGAATATAGCGCGGTCCGTAGCGCGTACCTGAGCGCTGCGAGGTGCCGATATCCAGCGGAATGCCGACAAATGCCGCATCAAGTCCCTGTAAATCTTCGATAAACGGCAGGCGCATCATTGTGGCGCGGCCGGCGAAGCGTGGCATCTCATTGCCACCCTGCGGTTGGTGAAAGAGGTTATCCATGTCTGCTCCTGAATCTGACGGATGAAACGTAACAGGAGAGATAGTGCGCAACCCGCGCTGGACTTTACATCGTCTGACGTAAATACTCAGTTCATTTATTGGTGAACTAAATACGATGCATCACGACGCCAGCCTTAATATTCGACAGCTGCAGGTTTTCGAGGCGGTGGCCCGCCTGGAGAGCTATAGCCGGGCCCAGCAGGAGCTGGGCATTTCGGTCTCCGCCATCAGCAATGCCATGTCGCAGCTGGAGGGACAGCTTGGCTTTACCCTCTGCCAGCGCGGGCGCGGCGGTTTTTCCCTGACTGAGAAAGGTCAGCAGTTTTTACAGCAGGCGATCCGCGTGCTGAGTGAACTCAATGAGCTGGAGCGGCAGTCGGCGCTGCTCAAAGGGGAGCACAGCGGCACCTTGTGCATCTCGACGCTCGACTCCATCGAGACCGAAACGGCGCTCTCGCTGCCGGTGGTTCTGCGCAGCTTCAGCGACAAATTTCCCCATGTGCATATCAAACTGATTATTCGCACCCCGGCGGAGCAACTGAACGGCGTGCTGAACAACCATATCGACCTGGCCATCGGCAGCTACAACTCGCAGGTGCATAACATCATCAGCGAGCCGCTGTACCGCGAACAGCACTGGCTCTACTGCAGCGATCTGCACCCGATGTTCTTCAGCCGCCAGCTGGATAAAGAGCAGATCAGCCAGTGCCCGCTGGTGACCCGCAGCTACTGGAACACCAGCGATTTGCGCCGCCGGGGCTTCAGCAAAGGCAGCGCCACCGTCGAGACCGTCGACGCCCAGCTGTTGCTGATCCTCTCGGGGAAATATATTGGCTATCTGCCGGAGCATTACGCCTGGCCGTGGATCAAAGAGAACCGCCTGCGGGTGCTGCTGCCCAACGAGTTTGGCTTTCAGTCGCCGTTCTCGGCCATCTGTAAGCGCGGGCGCAGCAATGAGCCCTACCTGAAAGCGTTCCGCGACCTGTTGAAGAAAAACACGGTGGCGCGGCCGAAGTGGAATTACTGAGTGGGGTAGGGGCTTCCCTCCGCCGCGGTGGTGGCTCTGGCGCTCAGCGCGCAGCCCGGCGGTGGCATTTCTCCTGTTTAAAAAACGAACAGCAGCCGGTAGCCCACCCGGGCTGCGGCTGCCAGGCAACTGCCTCCAGGTTATCCACAGGGTTAGGCGCCGCTGGTGTGGACAGGTCGCCGGGCAGCGCAGTCGTTAGCGATTCGCTTTAATGGTTTTTTCCGCCATCGCGATGGTGGAGAGTTTGTGCAGGCAGATCAGCGCCAGACAAATCCCGCAGGATCCGCTGCCGTTATGGCAGCGGATAGTTGGCGAACGGGGAGAGAATGATGTCTCCTGAACCGCCCGTCAACGGCTGACCCGTGACAGATTTCAGCCAGTAATAAATCCTCGGGTGCCGTTACGCTTCTCCTATACTCATACGAGCATGCCGGAACGCCTGCCCAGACGAAGTTTGCCCGCCTCAAACGAGAGGGCGACACGCGCCATCTTTGTCGAGGGATATCATCCGCGGCCGCCGGGTCGCTTTGCAGCCTGAAGCAATACCACTTGTCAGCCTCATTTCACAAGGACAGCTCAACGTCATGTTGCGTACTGCGGCCTATATCAATATCGCCGCACGGTCATCGCTTTTCGAGGATTATTGTCATGGTTAAATTGCTGTTGCAGGGCTCATCCGGCCCGGAGGTTGTCCAGTTACGCGAGCGTCTGGCGAAAACGCTGGGGGCGGATGCGAAGATGTTTGCATTGCCGTCGAATAGCGACACGTTCGATGCCACGCTCGCCTCGGCGGTCCGACACTGGCAGTCGAATATCGGCATCATCGCCGATGGCGTCGTCGGTCCCTATTGCCAGAGCCTGTTGGCGCTTATCAAGCTGCCTGCGTTTGCGCTGCGGGCAGATGAGGTGCAGCATTTATTCCCCGCCACCAAACCATCCAATGTGCTGCGCTATCTGCCGTACGTCGCGGCAGCGTTAACCAGCGAAGGACTCACGACGATCCCGTTGATCCTGGCCGCCCTGGGGACCATCCGCGCGGAGACCGAAGGCTTCGTGCCGATTTCCGAATATCCCTCGCAGTTCAACACGCTGCCAGGGCTGCCGGCGTTCAGCGCCTACGACGCAGGGACCGACAAAGGCAAGAATCTTGGTAACATCAACCCTGGCGATGGCGCCAGGTTTCGCGGACGTGGTTTCGTACAGCTTACGGGGCGGTCGAACTACCAGAAATATGCTTCCCGCATAGGTGTGGACATTATCGGCTCTCCCGATTTAGCTAATGCACCCGAGGTGGCGGCGGTACTGTTGGCGATGTTCCTCGGCGATCGTCGAGAGGCGTTAACCGCGGCCCTGACAGCCACGCCCCCCGACTATCGGAAAGCGCGCAGGCTGGTGAATGGCGGGGCGCACGGGCTGGATAGTTTCAAAAAAGTCTTCACGCTTGCAGCGGTCTTGCCAGCGGTTATGCAGCAGACCAGCCAGATTCAGGGCGCGGGAGCTGGCAGAGGGGCCAGACAGCAGGCGGGCGCCGCCGCGATCGCGGCCCCGGCAGAGGGACCGGTTCTCAATGCGTCGAAGGATCCGCTTGATCTGCGCGATCGTACCTATACGCCGCCGCCGGTGAGCCTACCGGACCGCTTTCCGGTTGATAAGGATATCGCCACGCTACTGACCGTCTACACCCAGGCGCAGCTGATCCTCGATCAGGGGCGGGAAGGCGCCTGCACGGGTTTTGGCTTAGCCTGCGTGGTGAACTATTTGCGCTGGCGTAAAGCTGGTTTCCCGAAAAAACTCGATTCAGTGAGCCCCCGCATGCTTTACAACTTTGCCCGGCGATACGACGAATACGCCGGGGAAGATTATGACGGTTCGAGCTGCCGTGGTGCGCTTAAAGGGTGGTTCCATCACGGCGTGTGTCTGGAGTCTGACTGGCCTTACCGGGAGCAGGAAAATATCCCGCCGCAATACGGATACGCAGAGCGCGCGGTGAATACGACGCTGGGGGTCTACTATCGTATTGATATCAAAAATATTACCGATATGCAGGCCGCCATCCATGACGTGGGGGCTATCTACGTTTCCGCCTTTACCCATGAGGGCTGGCAGACGGTACCGACAGCGAAAAAGGCGCCCACCAATCATGACTCGCTGGCGGTCATCGCGTTCAATGGCAAGCCTACTAAAACGGGCGGTCATGCGTTTGCGCTGGTTGGGTTTAACCGCGACGGGTTTATCGTACAAAACTCCTGGGGTACAGAGTGGGGATGCGGTGGCTTCGCGGTACTGAGTTATGCCGACTGGCTGACCAACGCGATGGATGCCTGGGTGGCGGCGCTGGGCGTGCCCGGCGTGGTGCCAGGGCAGCTTGCAACGGGTTCGCCAGCCCTTGCCACACCGGCCGCCGCGGGTAATCACCCGCAGTGGTGGGACGAAACCACTGCCTATCAGCACAGTATTGTTATCGGCAACGATGGTCGGGTGGACCGCTACCTGACTCAGGACGAGATGACGCGTACGCTGATGTATCAGGGATGCGTATTGCCCGATCGTTGGTTTCGCTTACAACACGCAGAGACTAAACGCTTAGTCATTTATGCGCATGGCGGGCTCAACAATGAGGCCGGGTCGATTGCGCGGGCGCGGGCGATGGGACGTTACTTCACTGGCAACGATTGCTATCCACTCTTTCTGGTGTGGAAAACAGGGATCCTGGAGTCCATTGGCGATATCTTCTCCGACCATTTTCGCCGTGAACCCTCGCGCGCGGGTGGCGTGCGTGAGGCATTGACTGAGGCTTCCGATCTGCTGATTGAGGAAACTATTGGCCGGCCGGCCGCGAAGCCTCTGTGGAGCGAAATGAAGGAGAACGCTGAATTTAGTTGCGTTTCAGGACGCGCAGGCGATCTGCTGGTGACAGCCCTGCAAAAGTTAGTGGAAACCTGGGGGAAAGCGCTTGAAATTCATATAATTGGTCACTCGGCGGGCAGTATTATTCTCGGCCATTTCGTCGATCTGTTGTCATCCCGCGGCCTGGGTGACGCTCTCAAGTCTGCGCATCTCTATGCGCCGGCATGTACGGTACAGTTTGCCAACCGACACTATGCCCCGCATGAATTGCTGATGAAACGTATGTATCTCCATATCCTGTCCGATCGCATTGAACGAGCCGACAATGTGGCAGCTATTTATCGCAAGTCGCTCCTCTATTTCGTCTCCAACGCGTTAGAAGGGGATCGGCGAACACCGCTGCTGGGAATGGACAAGATACGCGACAAAAACTACTCGGGCTGGGACGGTTCGTCGAGCACCGGGGAAGCATTGCGTAACTGGCGTCATGCCGCGGCTGAGGCGGGGCTGGAAAAGCGCGGCCGAACCAACATCATTGATATCGATAAGGTCTGTGGTGGCCCAGGCGTGATGATCGATGCTTCCCACGGCAGTTTCGATAACAACATTGATGTGATCAGCCTGACCCTGCAACGCATTGTTGAGAATAACCAGCTGAACGTTCCGGTGGATGATCTTCGCGGTTTTTAGATGGCACGGTATGTGGTTGCCGGGTTTGTCATCCGGCAGCCTTTGCCCGTGAAATCAGAAAATTTACTTCGCAGGCTAACCGCAGATTGCTTCAAAAAAATTCCCGTATTTGTTATATTGTTGTTCATTGATTATTCACCTCTGCGGTGCCAAAAAGAACAAGATTCACCGCAACCCAGGACAATACCATGTTAGATTACCGCTTCCCGACAGCTTTGCAGATGGTTCTCAGCGTAGCAATGGCGGAGCAGATGGGTGAACGTTCGACGAGTGCGATTCTGGCCTACGGCCTGGAAGCGAACCCGAGCTTTATCCGTAAACTAATGGTTCCGCTTACTCGTGACGGCATCATCGTCTCCACGCTTGGCCGCAACGGCTCTATTCATCTTGGCCGCCCGGCGGACAAGATCACCCTGCGTGATATCTATCTTTCGGTTATTGAAGATAAAAAGCTGTGGGCGTCGCGTCCTGAAGTTCCGGCTCGCTGCGTGGTCAGCGCCAACGCCTGTTGGTACTTCAAATCGATTGCCGATGAAGCAGAGCAGGCTTCGCTAAACGTCCTTGCTCGTCACACCGTGGCCAGCGCGCTGGAGGCGGTCAAAAACGCCGATACCAGCGGCTGCGATCCGGTGCCGGAAATGATCGCCCGCTTTAAGAAAGCGCTTTAATTCCTATCTGATGACGAAAAAAAACCGCCTTCATTGTGAAGGCGGTTTTTTGTTATCTGCTGCAGGCTAGGCGGGCAGATCCTCCTGGACCGGCTTCCTGCGGGTCACCAGTTTCCGCAGCGTCACGTAAAACACCGGCGTCAGGAACAGACCGAACAGCGTTACGCCCAGCATCCCGGAGAACACCGTGATCCCGGTGACACCGCGGACTTCCGCCCCCGCGCCATGGCCGAGGATCAGCGGAATGGTCCCGGCGATAAAGGCGATGGAGGTCATCACGATCGGGCGCAGACGCAGGCGGCATGCCTCCAGCGCCGCTTCCATGATGCCTTTCCCCTGGATCTCCAGCTCGCGGGCAAACTCGACGATCAGAATGGCGTTTTTACAGGCCAGGCCCATCAGGACTACCAGACCCACCTGCACGAAGACGTTGTTATCGCCCCCGGTCAGCCAGACGCCAAACAGCGCGGAGAGCATCGTCATCGGTACGATAAGGATCACCGCCAGCGGCAGGGTCCAGCTTTCATACAGTGCGGCCAGCACGAGGAACGCTAGCAGCACCGCCACCGGGAAGACGATCAGCGCCGTGTTGCCCTGGGTGGCCTGCTGGAAGCTCAGATCCGTCCACTCAATATTCATCCCATTCGGCAGGATCTGCTTCGACAGCTCCTCCAGATGCGTCATCGCCTGCGAAGAAGAGAGGATCCGCGGATCGGCATCGCCAATCAGGTCCGCCGCTGGATAACCGTTGTAGCGGATCACCGGATCCGGCCCGTAGGTGGTACTGATATTCACCATACTGCCGATCGGCACCATTTCGCCCTGATTATTGCGGGTGCGCAGATTAGCAATATCTTCCACGCTCTCGCGGAATGGCCCATCGGCCTGGGCCATCACGCGCCAGGTACGCCCGAACTGGTTAAAGTCATTGACATAAGACGAGCCGAGATAGGTCTGCAGCGTGCCGAACAGATCGGTTAGCGACACCCCCTGCGCTTTCGCCTTATCGCGATCGACCTGCACGTCCAGCTGCGGCACGTTAGCCTGGTAAGTCGAGATCGGGAAGTGCATCCCCGGCGTCTGCATAATCGCCCCGGACATCGCATTCACCGCGCTTTGCAGCGCGCCATAGCCCAGCCCACCGCGATCCTGGATGTACAGGGAGTAGCCGGAACCCTGACCCAGTCCTAAAATCGGCGGCGGCAGGATGGAGAAGCCAAAGCCTTGCTGGATTTGCGCGATTTTGGCGTTGATCTCCGCGTTAATTTCCGCCGCCGTGTGTTTGCGCTGGTCGAACGGTTTCAGGCCAAAAAAGACCGTCCCGGTATTCGGCGTGTTGGTGAACTGCAGCGCATTAAGCCCCGGGAAAGCGACCGCATAATCGACCCCTTCGGTATTCATCCCGATCTCGCTCATTTTGCGGATCACCGCATCGGTGCGCGCCAGCGACGAACCTTCCGGCATCTTCACGCCGCCAATGAGATACAGCTTATCCTGGGTGGGAATAAACCCGCCGGGGACGACTTTAAACATCACCCCAGCGGCGCAGAGCAGCAGCAAATACACCACAAACACCGCGCCACGGCGTCCGAGGGTTTTGCTCACCAGTCCCTGATAGCCGTTCGAGCTGCGCAGGAAAAAGCGGTTAAACGGACGGAAAATCCAGCCAAACAGACGATCGATCAGCCGGGTAGGGAGGTCTTTCTTCGCGCCGTGCGGCTTTAACAGCAGGGCCGCCAGCGCCGGGGAGAGCGTCAGCGAGTTGATGGCCGAGATCACCGTCGAGATGGCGATGGTCACCGCAAACTGTTTGTAGAACTGGCCGGTGACCCCGGAGAGAAACGCCATCGGCACGAACACCGCACACAGCACCAGCGCAATGGCGATAATCGGCCCGGAGACCTCACGCATCGCCTGATGCGCCGCGGCAAGCGGCGCAAGCCCCTCTTCGATATTACGCTCAACGTTCTCCACCACCACGATGGCGTCGTCCACCACGATACCGATAGCCAGTACCAGCCCGAACAGGCTCAGGGTATTCAGCGAGAAGCCCAGCAGATAGAGAATGCTGAAGGTACCCACCACCGATACCGGCACGGCGATCAATGGGATAATCGACGCGCGCCAGGTCTGCAGGAACAGGATCACCACCAGCACCACCAGCACCACTGCTTCCAGCAGCGTCTGCACCACCGCGCGGATGGAGTCGCGCACGAAAACCGTCGGGTCGTACGGCGCCGCCCATTGCATATCTTCCGGGAAGCGGGTGGCCAGCTCGGCCATTTTGGCGCGTACCGCGTTCGACAGATCGATGGCGTTAGCCCCCGGCGACTGGAAGATACCGATCCCGACCGCATCCTTATTGTTGAGCTGGGAGCGCAGCGCATAGCTACCGGAACCCATCTCGATACGCGCCACGTCGCGCAGGCGGACCAGCGAGCCGTCCTGCGCCGTTTTCAGAATGATATTGCCAAACTCTTCTTCGGTATGCAGACGGCCCTGGGCGTTAATGGAGATCAGGAAATCGCTCTCCTGCGGCAGCGGCTCGGCGCCAAGCTGTCCGGCAGACACCTGGACGTTTTGCTCCTGCATCGCCGTCACCACATCCGAGGCTGTCAGACCGCGGGCCGCGACCTTATTGGGATCCAGCCAGACGCGCATCGCATATTCACCGGAGCCAAAAATCTGGATCTGGCCGACGCCGGGCAGGCGCGCCAGCTCATCCTTCACTTTCAGCGTGGCGTAGTTACGCATATACAGCGAGTCGTACTTACCGTTTGGCGAAAACAGATGCACCACCAGGGTTAGCGTCGGAGACTGTTTCTGGGTGGTGATGCCCAGACGGCGTACATCCTCCGGCAGACGCGCTTCCGCCTGCGCGACCCGGTTCTGCACCTGAACCTGCGCCTGATCCGGGTCGGTACCCGGGCGGAAGGTGACGGTGGTGACCAGCACGCCGTCGGAGCCAGCGACCGATTTCATGTACATCATGTTTTCAACGCCGTTGATCGCTTCCTCCAGCGGCGTCGCCACGGTCTCGGCAATCACTTTCGGGTTGGCGCCGGGATACTCCGCGCGCACCTGGACGCTCGGCGGGACGACGTCCGGATATTCGCTCACCGGCAGCAGCGGGATAGCGATTAACCCGGTGATAAAAATTAAAATCGACAGCACCGCGGCGAAAATCGGCCTGTCGATAAAAAAGCGGGAAAAGTCCATGTGTTGGATTCTCTGATTAGGGATCAGTTGAGGGCGGCGCTGGTGGTCATGGCAACGGTTTTGGCATTCACCGGCATACCCGGCATAAACACTTTTTGTAACCCGTCGACGATGACGCTATCCCCAGGGTTCAGCCCCTTCTGAACGATGCGTAAACCGTCTGCCAGACGCCCCGGAGTAATATCACGTCGCTGCGCTTTACCATCTTTATCAACGATATAAACGTATTTACGGTCCTGATCGGTCAGTACCGCTTTGTCGTCGATCAGCGTGGCTTTGAACTCCGCGCTGCCCGGCAGACGCACGCGGGCAAACAGCCCCGGTGTGAACAGACGCTGCGAGTTATCCAGCAGCGCGCGCATGCGGATGGTGCCGGTACTCGGCGTTAACTGATTATCGAGAAAATCCACTTTGCCCTGATGGGGGTAGCCCTCCTCGCCAACCAGGCCAATCTCCACCGGGAGCGCCTGATTATCGCTGGACGCCCCTTGCCCACGGCGGGCGAGGTTTTGATAGTGAAGGTAGGTTGACTCGTCGACATCAAAGTAAACGTATACCGTCTTCTGCGAGACCAGGGTGGTGAGCACGCTGGCGGTGTCGCCCGCGGTGACCAGGTTACCGCTGGTGATCAGCGCCCGGCTGGCGCGGCCGTCAATAGGGGCGGTCACTTTGGTGAAGTCGAGGTTAAGCTGCGCGGCATCCACCGCCGCCTGCGCGGCGCGAATATCAGCCTGCGCCTGAACCGCGGCTGACCGGCGCTGCTCCCACTCTTCACGGGAGACAAGATTGGTATGGACTAATTTATCGGTGCGGTTCGCCTCGCTTTGCGCCAGGCTGGCCTGCGTTTTGGCTCTCGCCAGCGTCGCCTGCGCCTGCTCCAGCGCGGCGCGATAGGTTCTGTCATCTATGGTGAACAGCACCTGGCCCTTTTTCACCTCCTGACCGTCGGTGTAATTCACTTTATCAATGTATCCCGAGACGCGGGGGCGAAGCTGAACGCTCTCCACCGCTTCAATGCGACCGTTAAAACTATCCCACTGACTGATCGACTTCACCAGCACCTTAGCGGCGCTGACCGTCGGGGCGGGAGGCGCGGCATTTTGCGCGACGCTGTCGTCGCAGCCGACGAGCAGAAAGGAGAGCATCATCGCGCCGAGCGCGGTCAGGTGAATGTTTCCCCAGGTTTTTTGCAGGCTCATTATTTTTATTCCGGTAATTGTAGCCGCCGGGCAAGACGCAGCGTGAGAGGCCGCGCCACTTCCTTTGTCCGGGCTGGCTTAAGGCCATTTGTGTCGATCATCGCCACAAAACTGTAACAATTTCGAATACACTATCGCGGCGATTGTAGGAAGGCGCTTAACTAAGTGCAAGAATAATTGTTGCACTTTATGTGCGGTCCTGGCTGGAGACAAAAACCGCGATCCCGGCGTGGATTTAAATGTAACAATAAAACTTGCATTTTGTGTAAAAACAGGCCACCTTTAAATGCAACTGACAAAGATGCTTTTAACCGGCTGCGCGGAGGTAACATGATGAACACTGGCGCCATCATTCAGGATCTGATCGACTGGATCGACAACCATCTTGATAGCCGTCTGGATATTGACACCGTTGCCCGACGATCCGGCTATTCGAAGTGGCACCTGCAGCGGATCTTCAAAGAACATACCGGGCAGCCCCTCGGAGAATATATTCGGGCGCAAAAGCTGCAAAAGTCGGTCGAACGCTTAGCCCACAGCAACGAGCCGATCCTCAACGTGGCGATCGCCCTCGGCTTTGACTCCCAGCAGTCCTTCAACCGCAGCTTCAAGCGCCAGTATGGCCAGGCGCCCGGCGTCTGGCGCCGGAGTATCAGCCGCTCTGCAGGGCAGGCATCTCGTCAGTGATCTTCATGACCGGGGAGGATCAGTCCTGACCCGGTCCATGATCAAATTTGCTGCCTTTGCCGATGGCATAGAACTGCCCGCCTGCGACATAGTGAACGGTCCGCAGCTCGTCCGGCGCATCATCAAAGATCCAGTGTCCGTTACGGAATACCCGATCATCGCTCCAGGCGGCGACGATATCGCCCATAAACAGATTGTGCTGTTGCTGAATGTCCGGGTAGGGCATCACTTTGCACACCAGCCAGCCCGCGCAGCCTGCCACGAGGGGGATGTCGAACCCCGGCTGATAAATGAAGGGGATGGAGTCATTTTTATCCGGCGCGTCGGCATAGCTGCGCCCGCCAGCGTAGAGGACGGTTGCCATCTGGCTGACTACGGGGATCTGCACCACGAAATAGCCGCTCTTTTCCACCAGCTGACGAGTGAAGGCCTGGGGGCCGATATAGGCCACCACTTTTCGCTCGCCTGCCAGCCCAACCCAGGCGGCTGACATGACATTTTCGACGCCATCATATTTTGCGGAAATCATGGTGGTGGACCCGACCTGCAATAAACGATAGGCCTTACTTAATTCGACAGGTTGCACGGACATTATTTTTCCTTTATGCGTGTTATTTAACGTTATGATTCTCTGGATATTTATTGAGGGCATGGCCATTTTGGGCCCCTCACGCGATACCCATAGCGCAACGATACGCCAGGCTATTAAGCGCAAAAAGGTGCGTAAATTGTTTTCATTATTCATAATTAACGAATAATCATGCCGTCTGTCGGTAAGTTGCTTGCTTCAGGAGAGAAAGAAGGTGGATCGTATCCAGGCTATGCAGATGTTTATGCGCGTCGCGGAGGCAGGGAGCTTCGTGCGCGCCGCGGAAACCCTTTCCCTGCCTGCCTCCACTGTCACCAGTACCATTAAAAACCTTGAGCAATACCTGAAGGTGCGGCTGCTGAACCGGACCACAAGGCGCGTGAGTCTCACTCCGGAAGGGCTGCAGTATCTGGCGCAGTGCCGGGAAATTCTCGCCCTCATCGAACATAGCGAATCCAGCCTGAGCGAGTCTGTCGCGCGGCCTCAGGGGCGCCTGCGGGTTGATATGCCCGCGGGCATCGCGCATTTCATCGTCATGCCGCATCTGCCGGACTTTTACCGGCGCTATCCCGATATCTACCTGATGATCGGCGTCAGCGATCGGCAGGTCGATCTCATTCAGGAAGGCGTCGACTGCGTGATACGCATGGGAGAGCTGAACAACTCCAGCCTGGTGGCCCGCCCTCTGGGCCGCTTTCGCTGGGTAACCTGCGCGTCGCCGGACTATCTCAGGGAATATGGCGTGCCGTCGTCACCGGAGGCGCTCTCTCAGCACCGGGCGGTGCATTATTTCTCCGGCCAGGCGAGACGGGCCGATGAGTTCCGCTTTGTTCGCCACGGCGAGACCTTTTCTGTACCCGTCAGCGGCAACGCCGCGGTGAATGAAACGGGGCTCTATATAAAAATGTGCCTGGCGGGCTTCGGGCTGGCGCAGCTGGCGGAGAATATCGTTGCTGACCACCTGCAGGAGGGGAGACTGGTGGAAGTGCTGACGGACTGGCAACTGCCCCCGGTACCCGTCACATTGCTCTATCCGCACCAGCGCTTTCTCTCTCCCGCTGTGCGGGCGTTTGCTGAGTGGATGAACGAGGTGGTTTGAGGGAGGTATTGCTTCCGATATAGCGCGTCGGGAGCCCCGCCAGGGAGGGGAGGGTTCCAGCAGAAATATCTGGTCTGCTGATGAATCGCTGGATATTCTGTAATGCTTTGTCTTTTTTGTGAACAGGAAAAAGTATGCTTAATACGCTACCCGATTTACACAGAAGTTTTGCAGAGCAACTGAAGCTTAAATTACAGTCTGATTCGCGGATCCACGCCCTTCTCGCCGGCGGCTCGTTTATCCATGGCGGGTTTGATCAATACTCCGATCTGGATTTCGTGGTGGTGGTCGACCCTCTCTATTATGACGAAATCATGGCTCAGCGTATGGCGTTCGCCGGAACGCTCGGCCATCTGCTGCATGCTTTCACCGGGGAACACGTCGGTGAGCCTCGCCTGCTGATCTGCCTGTTTGGCCCGGAACTTCTGCATGTCGATCTGAAATTTATCACCCTGGACATGCTCACTCAGCGCGTTGAGGAGCCTGCCGTGCTATTTACCCGTGATAGCGATGCTCTCGAGCGACAGCTGGCAAAATTTAGCGCGCACTGGCCGAACATGACGCCGGAGTGGTTTGAGTCCCGAGCCTGGATCTGGCTGCATTATGCCGGGGTTAAACTGGGCAGGGGCGAACTCTTCGAAGCGCTGGGGATGCTGTCTTTCTTCCGGGAACAAGTGCTGGGGCCGATGCTGTTCCGTCGCGCCAATCTACCGCAACGCGGTGTTCGCCGAATAGAAGCCCTCGGCATTGATCCCGATGGCCTGCTGACTTCCACCCTGGCAACACACGATCGTCACTCCGTCGGGATTGCCATTCGAAGGGCTGCTGACGCTTATGTCACTCTGCGGGCTGATGCGCTGCCTGACAATATCGCAGACGATGCAGCGCGTCGGGCGGTCCTTGCCATGCTGGACGTGTATTCTGCCAAGGGGTAAATCTATCTCTCCGGCCGCTAACGCGGCCGGAGGGTGAAAGGGTTGTGCGAGTGTCGTGGGAGGTCTAGTTCTGAGAGGGGGGGTTGGCGGGTAATTGGTAGCGCGAAAACAACAGAGCTTTTCGTTGGGCCTATCAATGGGCCTAAAAGGTTCGGATTTAATGAGTTCTCTTCGGACTTCGCGGGATAAATTCAAGGCACAAAAAAGCCCGCAGGGCTTGCGCCGTGCGGGCTTTCAGGACTTCATCGGATGACTCTGGTAATCACCGATGGAGAATTTTGGTGGAGCTGGCGGGAGTTGAACCCGCGTCCGAAATTCCTACATCCTCGGCACTACATGCTTAGTCAGTCTTTACATTCGCTTGCCAGCTGCGGACAGACACGCCACTAACAAACTAGCCTGATTAGATTTAACGCTTCAACCCCAGGCAGGGCATCCACGCGATCTCTTTTGGGTTTGACCTCTCTTTGATCCCCGTCTTAAGAGCGGAAGCTAGGGAGAGAGGGCTCAGAGCAGGTTATTAAGCTGCTAAAGCGTAGTTTTCGTCGTTTGCGACTATTTTTTGCGGCTTTTTACGAGGCCAACCGCCCCTCGGCATGCACCTTGGGTTTCGCAAATCCCGTCGAATCCAGAATCAGCCCCAATGTGTAGGTCAAGTATAACAGATTTGTGAATGTCGTTACCAGCCCCATTACGCAGGATTGTTTCAACGGGGTAGATGAAAAAGCAGCATCAACAAGGATATAGCGTAAGGGCCAGCGAGAGCTGGCCCTCGGGGAGGGGGTTAGCGTCCGGCGTGCTTCATAATACGCGCCTTGTCCAGCGCCCATTCACGATCCTTCAGGTCGGTACGCTTGTCGTGCTGTTTCTTACCTTTGGCGACGCCGATTTTCACTTTGCACCAGGCGTTCTTCCAGTACAGCGACAGGGCGACGACGGTGTAACCTTCGCGGTTAATGCGGCCGTATAGCGTGTCCAGCTCACGCTGGTTAAGCAGCAGCTTACGAGTGCGCGTCGGGTCGCACACATAGTGGGTGGAAGCCACGGCCATGGGCGTAAAGTTGGCGCCGAACAGGAAGGCTTCGCCATCCTTCAGGATGACATAGCTATCGCCGATGTTGGCTTTGCCTGCACGCAGGGATTTGACTTCCCAGCCCTGCAGGGCGAGACCAGCCTCGTATTCATCTTCGATAAAGTATTCGTGACGGGCGCGTTTATTCAGCGCAATGGTGGCTGATCCAGGTTTGTGGGCTTTTTTCTTAGTCATAATGTCCTGAAGTCATCGTCTTATACACAGTTACCTCGATCGCATCCTGCGAGGTGTACTGCGCATCTTAGCACGAGTTGCGGCACAGCGTTTTTTTTAGCAGCAGATAAATGATATTATTTGCACTGTGTTTAAATGTGGAACCTGCTATGCCTCAGATTAGCCGTACTGCGCTGGTGCCTTTCAGCGCGGAACAGATGTATCAACTGGTAAACGATGTGAAGTCCTATCCTGATTTTCTGCCAGGCTGCACCGGTAGCCGCGTGCTGGAATTCGGGCCGACGCAAATGACGGCGGCGGTTGATGTGTCCAAAGCCGGCATCAGTAAGACCTTCACGACCCGGAATACACTGACCAGCAACCAGAGCATTTTGATGAGCCTGGTGGATGGCCCGTTCAAGAAGCTGATTGGCGGCTGGAAGTTTATTCCGCTGAGCCCCGAGGCGTGCAAAATCGAGTTCCATCTCGATTTTGAGTTTACCAATAAGCTGATTGAGATGGCCTTTGGCCGGGTCTTCAAAGAGCTGGCTGCCAACATGGTGCAGGCGTTCACTTCGCGCGCCAAAGAGGTCTACAGTGCCAGCTAATATTCGTGTTGAAGTCGCCTACGCGCTGCCTGAAAAGCAGTATTTGCAGCGAGTCACCCTGGATGAGGGAGCGACGGTCGAGCAGGCGATTATCGCCAGCGGGCTATTGGCCTTGCGTGATGATATCGATCTGGCGAAGAACAAGCTGGGGATCTACAGTCGTCCGGTTAAGCTGCATGACGAAGTTCACGACGGCGACCGGGTCGAAATCTATCGACCGCTGATCGCAGACCCGAAAGAGCTGCGTCGCCAGCGGGCAGAGAAAAGCGCTGCGAAGTAACCCGCAGCAGCAGACCGGCTATCAGCCATAAAAAAAGCGCTCATTGAGCGCTTTTTGCTTTTTCGGGCCTTACTGACTGGTCAGCGCGGGCTTGTTATCAATGTTAGTTAACACGCCGCCGCTGTTGAAGGTCAGGGTCAGGGTCTGCTGAGTCACTTTCTCGTGGCCTGGCTCCTGACGGAATACATAGAACCAGGTGTTGGTGCCGAACGGATCCGACATCATTGGCGTTCCGAGAGCATAAGCAACCTGCTGTTGCGTCATACCGACACGAATTTTTGCTACATCGTTAGGTGCCAGATAGTTACCCTGGTTGATGTCAGGACGGTAAACCACTCGTTCCAGAGTGGAACAGCCTGCGGTCAACATAAGAAGAACCGCTGCGGCAGCAGTCAGCGTTTTACAGCGCATAGTGATTTGATTCCTTTTTGGGCCCGAGCAGTACGTGGCTCATCTGTAATATGCCGATAATAATAGACCTTTGCGCCGATGGAAACCTCCGGCTGCAGGTCAGCAGGCAATTTGCTGTTCACTATGACCCTGTGAAAATCAAAAAGTTTACGCCGCAAGCAACTCTTTCGCGTTCGCCAGGGTGTTGCGCGTGACCTCGCTGCCGCCCAGCAGACGAGCCAGCTCCTGTAGACGAGCGCGCTTATCCAGCGGCTGCATATGGGTTTCGGTCATCTCGCCATCGGTCTCTTTGCAGACAAAGAAATGATGGTGGCCGCAGCCCGCAACCTGCGGCAGGTGGGTCACGCACATCACCTGCGTGGACTCGCCCAGCTGGCGCAGCAGCTTGCCGACCACGGCGGCGGTCGGGCCGCTGATGCCGACGTCCACTTCGTCGAAGATCAGCGCCGGGGTTTCCATTTTACGCGCGGTGATCACCTGAATCGCCAGCGCAATACGCGACAGTTCGCCGCCGGAGGCCACTTTCGCGATCGGCTGCAGCGGCTGACCGGGGTTAGTGGTGACGCGGAACTCAATATGATCGGCGCCGTCGGCGGTGAGATGGCGTTCATCGAAAGCGACCTCAATCGCGAAGATCCCGTGCGGCATCGAAAGTGAGTGCATACTCTCGGTGATAAGCTGGGTCAGCTCGTCGGCGCTGGCCTGGCGCAGGGCGTGCAACTGACGCGCGGTCTCCAGCGCCAGCTGATGATGTTCGACCACCTGCTGGCTGAGGGATTCCAGCGAGCCGGCGCTATCGTCCAGCAGGCGCTGCTCTTCCAGCATCGCCTGATAAACCGCCGGCAGCTCTTCCGGCATTACCTGGTGTTTACGCGCCAGCGCGATTTGCCGGGAAATCCGCTGCTCAAGTTCGAACAGACGGTTCGGATCGAGATCCAGACGGTCGTGATAGTGGCGCAGCTCGTCGCTGGCCTCGCTGAGCTGAATGGCCGCCTCTTCCAGCATATCCAGCACGCCGGAAAGCTTGCTGTCCATACCCACCAGCTCGCTGACCAGCTGCTTCGCGGTATAAAGCAGGCTCTGCAGATTGGCCTCTTCGCCGTCCGCCAGTACCGTCAGGGCGTGCTGGCAGGTGCTGAGCAGCTGGCCGCTGTTGGCCAGACGCTTGTACTCTTCGTCAATCTGCTCGAATTCTCCCGGCAGCGGGTTAAATTCGTTCAGCTCTTTAAGCTGGTACTGCAGCAGATCGGCGCGGGCGGCGCGCTCCTGGCTCTGCTGCTGGTGCAGGGCCAGCTCGCGGCAACTCTGGTGCCACTGGCGGTAATGCTCGGCCATGCGCTGAGTGAGCGCATACTCACCGGTATAGCCGTCGAGCAGCGTTTTCTGGTGTTCGGGTTTGGTCAACAGCTGGTGCGCATGCTGGCCGTGGATCTGGATCAGCAGCTGGCCCAGCTCGCGCAGCTGCGAGAGCGGGACGGCGGTGCCGTTGATAAAGCCGCGCGAACGGCCGTCGGCGCTGATCACCCGGCGAAGTAAACACTCACGCCCGCTCTCCAGCTGGTTCTCTTCCAGCCAGCGCTGGGCGGCCGGGGTATCTTTCAGCGCGAAGCGCGCGCACAGGTCGGCGCGGGTGGCGCCGCGACGCACCATGTCGGCTTCCGCTCTGCCGCCGAGGCACAGCCCCAGCGCGTCGATGGCAATGGATTTCCCGGCGCCGGTTTCCCCGGTGATGGCGGTCATGCCGCTGTGGAAATCAATTTCCAGTTCACGAACGATAGCAAAATTACTGATGGTGAGTTGCGCCAACATAGCTGCCTTCCTGTATGAAAAACCAATACTGTGTTTTCGTACAGTATAGACTGGTTTTTTATCCAGTAAAGAGGCAGCGATGTAAATCAGAACAATTTTTTCGACCAGCCGAGCTTGGTGCTTAATGTATTGAAATAGCTGTAATCTTTAGGGTGAATCAGATTGAGGTGATAATCACAGCGGCGAATGAGAACGTCTTCGCCATCCTGAATCGGCAGGGCAATCTGGCTGTCGCAGCTGATCTCCAGATCGCTGCAGCGATGAGAGAAGCGCAGGCGGATGGTGCTGTCGCCGTTGATCACCAGCGGTCGCGCTGAAAGGGTGTGCGGGAACATCGGCACCAGGGTGATAGCGTCCAGCGACGGCGTGAGGATCGGGCCGCCGGCCGACAATGAATAAGCGGTGGAGCCGGTCGGGGTGGAGATTATCAGGCCATCAGAGCGCTGAGAGAACGCAAAGACTTCGTCGATATAGACTTCGAACTCAATCATATGCGCCACTTTGCCGGGGTGCAGCACTACTTCGTTGATGGCGGTGCTGATGCGTTTCTGGCAATCCTGCTGGCACACCTGGGCCTCCAGCAGAAAGCGTTTCTCGGCGATGTAGTGGCCTTCCAGCACGTCGGCGAGCTGCTGCAGGGCGTTGTCCGGGTCAAGGTCGGTGAGAAAGCCGAGGTTGCCGCGGTTAATGCCGATGACGTTAATGTCGTAACGGGCCAGGGTCCGCGCCGCGCCGAGCATATTGCCGTCGCCGCCCACCACCACCGCGAGGTCGGCCTGTTGGCCAATCTCCGCCAGCGTGCCGGTTTTCACGTTGCTGAGCTGAAGTTCATGGGCGATCTGCTGTTCAACCAGCACTTCATACCCTTTGCTGCACAGCCAGCGCCAGAGCATTTCATGTGTGGTCAGGGCGGTGGGGTGACGAGGATGTCCCACAATGCCGATACACTTGAAATGGTTCTTCATGATCTGGATGTCCTTGCGTTAAATGAAATAGTGACAATCTGTCCGCTTCCCTTGAAACCCGGAAACTGATCCCCATAATAAGCGAAGTTAGCGAGATGAATGCGAAAAAAACGCGGAGAAATTCATGAGTAGTAAAGAACAGAAAACGCCTGAGGGGCAAGCCCCGGAAGAAATTATCACGGAGCAGCACGACGACGTTGAGGCAGTAGAGCCTGAAGTTTCGGCTGAGCAGGTGGATCCGCGCGATGAAAAAATTGCGAATCTGGAAGCCCAGCTGGCTGAAGCGCAGAAACGTGAACGTGAAGTGATGCTGCGTGCCAAAGCCGACGAAGATAACCTGCGTCGCCGTACCGAGCAGGATATCGAGAAAGCGCACAAATTCGCGCTGGAAAAATTCGTCAATGAACTGCTGCCGGTGATCGACAGCCTGGACCGCGCGCTGGAAGTGGCCGACAAGGCTAATCCGGACCTGGCGCCGATGGTGGAAGGGATCGAACTGACCCTGAAATCCATGCTGGACGTGGTGCGTAAGTTCGGCGTGGAAGTGATCGCCGACACCAACGTTCCGCTGGATCCGAACGTCCACCAGGCCATTGCGATGGTCGAATCTGAAGACGTGGCGGCGGGCAACGTGCTGGCCGTGATGCAGAAAGGTTATACCCTGAACGGCCGTACTATTCGCGCCGCGATGGTGACGGTAGCGAAAGCGAAATAACGTCTGCTGCATTGCTCAACGGCTGCCCGCGGGCGGCCGTTTTTTTATGCCACCGCTCCCGGCGCGAGATAAAAAAACGGCGGGCCGCAGCCCACCGTGATGTTAATTCCTTCGCTCGCGCTACTCCGCGACGCTCTCGCGTAATGATTTCACCGGCATCACTTTCACCTGTTTGATCATGTTGTCCTGCACGTCGAGGATATCTATATCGTACTGCTCAATGCGCACGCGGGTGCCCGGGACCGGGATCTCTTCCAGCGCTTCGAGGATGATACCGTTGACGGTGCGCGCTTCATCTTCCGGCAGGTGCCAGTTAAACGCTTTGTTGATTTCGCGAACGTTGGCGCTGCCGTCGATAATCACCGTGCCGTCGTTAAGCGGGGTCACTTCCTCCGCCAGGGTGGGTGACATGGAGGTGGTGAAGTCGCCGACAATCTCTTCAAGAATATCTTCGACGGTGACCAGCCCCTGAATATCGCCGTATTCATCGACCACCAGACCCACTTTCTTTTTATTGCGCTGAAATTTCACCAGCTGGGTGCTGAGCGGCGTCCCTTCCGGAACAAAGTAGATCTCATCTGCCGCCCGCAGCATGATCTCTTTTGTGAATTCTTTCTTCTCCGTCATCAGACGGTAGGCTTCGCGAACGCGCAGCATGCTGATGGCATCGTCCAGTGAATCGCGGTAGAGCACGATGCGGCCATGTGGCGAGTGGGTCAGCTGGCGGACGATAGATTTCCAGTCATCATTGATGTCGATGCCGACAATCTCATTGCGCGGCACCATGATGTCGTTAACGCTGACTTTTTCCAGATCCAGGACCGACAGCAGCATATCCTGGTTGCGCCGGGAGATTTGTGAACGGGATTCATTCACAATCGTGCGCAGTTCATCTTTGCTCAAAGCGCTGCTGATGACGGTATCGGTGCGGATGCCCATCATGCGCATCAGCATGCGGGTGATGGTATTCAGCAGCCACACCAGCGGCATCATCAGCACCTGCAGGGGCGCCAGCAGGAAGCTGCTGGGGTAGGCGACCTTTTCCGGATAGAGCGCGGCGATGGTCTTCGGCAGCACCTCGGCAAATACCAGTACCACAAAGGTGAGCACGCCAGTGGCGATCGCGACGCCGGCGTCGCCGTACAGGCGCATGCCGACGATGGTGCCCAGCGCCGAGGCGAGAATGTTGACGAGGTTATTGCCGATGAGCACGAGGCTAATCAGGCGGTCCGGCTTGCGCAGCAGCTTCTCCACGCGCTTGGCGGGGCGGTTGCCTTGTTTCGCCATATGACGCAGCCGATAGCGGTTCAGCGTCATCATGCCGGTTTCGGAGCCGGAGAAATAGGCAGAGATAATCACCATGACGATCAGCGTTATGATCAGCGTGGTGGTGGAGATATGTTCCACGTAGGATTCCTTAAAAGACTTAGCTCACGAACTGCTGCAGCACGCGGCTACCAAAATAGGCCAGCGTCAGCAGACCGGCGCCAGCGACGCTGAACCAGACCACGCGACGTCCGCGCCACCCTTCATGATAGTGGCCCCACAGCAGAACGATATAGACGAACCACGCAATAATCGACAGCACCGCTTTATCAATGTTTTCGCTGCTGAACAGATTGTGCATATAGAACAGGCCGCTGCACAGCGTCAGGGTCAGTAGCACCACGCCGACCTGAGTGATGTGGAACATTTTGCGCTCGATGCTCATCAGCGGCGGCATTTCGCTGCTGAAGGCCAGCTTTTTATTCTTTAACTGGTAGTCGATCCACGCCAGCTGCAGCGCATACAGCGCGGCGATGATCAGCGTGGCGTACGAGAAGAGCGACAGGCCGATATGCACCAGCATCCCCGGGGTGGTTTCCAGGTGGGTGATATATTCGTTAGGCACGAAAGTGGCGAAGGCCAGATTGATCAGCGCGAAGGCATAGACGATAGGCAGCAGCAGCCAGCCGCGATTGCGCGAGGCCACGATAGTCATCACCGTACAGATCATCAGGCTGACCAGCGACCCGACATTCAGTAAGCTGAGGTTTTGCCCGCTCTCGCCGCCGGGGAATATCCGTGCTTCCAGCGCAAAAGCATGGCAGATCAACGCGATAGTCGCAGATAAAATCGCCATTCGCCGCCAGCTGCTGTTTTTTTGCAGCAAGCCGGGGATAATCAGCGCGAGGCTGACGGAGTAGGCGACAAGGGCGAGTAGAGCAAAAACAGGCATAGGTGTCGGCTGTTGGCTAAATAAGAAAGAGAAGCAGTATAACGTCAGCAGGCCTCTGCTCCAACCGTTGCAGCACATTCAGATTGATGTCGTGTTATACTCCGCCACATTCGTTTTGTGTGTCGCTGCGGCGACCGACCGTTTCCACCTCAGGCGAGAGACAATGTTTGATAATTTAACCGATCGTTTGTCGCGTACGCTGCGCAACATTAGCGGCCGCGGACGCCTTACAGAAGACAATATTAAAGACACCCTGCGCGAAGTGCGCATGGCGCTGCTGGAAGCGGACGTTGCGCTTCCGGTGGTTCGTGATTTCATCAGCCGCGTGAAAGAGAGCGCGGTCGGCCATGAAGTCAATAAAAGCCTGACCCCGGGTCAGGAGTTCGTCAAAATCGTCCGCAACGAGCTGGTGGCGGCGATGGGCGAAGAGAACCAGACGCTCGACCTGGCCGCGCAGCCGCCGGCCGTGGTGCTGATGGCGGGCCTGCAGGGTGCCGGTAAAACCACCAGCGTCGGTAAGCTGGGGAAATTCCTGCGCGAGAAGCACAAGAAGAAAGTGCTGGTCGTTTCCGCGGACGTTTACCGCCCGGCGGCGATCAAACAGCTGGAAACCCTGGCCGAGCAGGTCGGCGTCGATTTCTTCCCGTCTGACGTCGGCCAGAAGCCGGTTGATATCGTCAACGCGGCGCTGAAAGAAGCGAAACTCAAATTCTACGACGTGCTGCTGGTGGATACAGCCGGTCGTCTGCACGTTGACGAAGCGATGATGGACGAAATCAAGCACGTCCACGCCGCCATTAATCCGGTTGAAACCCTGTTTGTCGTCGATGCGATGACCGGCCAGGATGCGGCGAATACCGCGAAGGCCTTTAACGAAGCGCTGCCGCTGACCGGCGTGGTGCTGACCAAAGTGGACGGCGACGCCCGCGGCGGCGCGGCGCTGTCGATTCGCCATATTACCGGCAAGCCGATTAAATTCCTCGGCGTCGGCGAGAAAACCGAAGCGCTGGAGCCGTTCCATCCGGACCGCGTCGCTTCCCGTATCCTCGGCATGGGCGACGTGCTGTCGCTGATCGAAGATATCGAGAGCAAAGTTGACCGCGCGCAGGCCGAGAAACTGGCCTCCAAACTGAAGAAAGGCGACGGTTTCGATCTGACGGACTTCCTTGAGCAGCTGCGTCAGATGAAAAACATGGGCGGCATGGCCAGCCTGATGGGCAAGCTGCCGGGTATGGGCCAGATCCCGGACAACGTGAAAGCGCAGATGGACGACAAAGTGCTGGTGCGTATGGAAGCCATCATCAACTCGATGACCCTGAAAGAGCGCGCCAAGCCGGAAATCATCAAAGGCTCACGTAAGCGCCGTATCGCCGCCGGCTGCGGGATGCAGGTGCAGGATGTGAACCGTCTGCTCAAGCAGTTCGACGACATGCAGCGCATGATGAAGAAGATGAAGTCGAAAGGCGGCATGATGAAGATGATGCGCGGGATGAAAGGGATGATGCCGCCAGGCTTCCCGGGCCGCTAATACGCGTCATAATTCAAGCCGCAGATGCGTTGGCTGCGTTCGCTCACCCCGGTCACGTACTTGTGTACGCTCCCGGGGATTTACTCACTTGCCGCCTTCCTGCAACTCGAATTATTTAGCGTATATAGTTTTGAATTGATTTTTGCACAGAAATCAGTAAAATTTTCGGGCTTTTAATATGACACCGGGCTCCGTTCCTCGATGGGGCCCGGTTGTTTTATTCACACAAGAGGATGTTATGGTAACTATTCGTTTAGCACGTCACGGCGCTAAAAAGCGTCCGTTCTACCAGGTTGTTGTCACCGACAGCCGTAATGCACGCAACGGTCGCTTCATCGAGCGCGTTGGTTTCTTCAACCCGATCGCTAGCGGCGCGGAAGAAGAAACTCGCCTGGATCTGGATCGTATCGCTCACTGGGTTGGCCTGGGCGCTACTGTTTCCGATCGCGTTGCCGCGCTGATCAAAGCCGCTAACAAAGCAGCTTAATCTGTCACGGTGGTCATGATGAGCAAGCAACACACCGCACAAGCACCTGTTGATCCGATCGTATTGGGGAAAATGGGTTCTTCCTACGGTATCCGTGGTTGGCTCAGAGTGTTTTCCTCCACCGAAGACGCCGAAAGCATTTTTGACTATCAGCCCTGGTTAATCCAGAAGGCGGGTCAGTGGCAGGTTGTTGAGCTGGAAGGCTGGCGCCACCACAATCAGGACATCATCATCAAGCTGAAAGGCGTTGACGATCGTGATGCCGCGAATCTACTGACTAATTGCGAAATTATCGTGGATTCATCGCAGTTGCCGGAGCTGGAAGAGGGTGACTACTACTGGAAAGACCTGATGGGCTGCCAGGTAGTGACAACGGAAGGCTATAGCCTCGGTAAAGTCATTGATATGATGGAAACCGGGTCTAATGACGTACTCGTCATCAAGGCAAACCTGAAAGATGCATTTGGCATCAAGGAGCGGTTGGTTCCGTTCCTCGATGGGCAGGTTATCAAGAAAGTCGATCTCACTACGCGTACTATCGAAGTAGATTGGGATCCTGGTTTTTAAATTCTCCGGATAAACGGTAAAAGACGGCGCTATGTGGATTGGCATAATTAGCCTGTTTCCTGAAATGTTCCGCGCAATTACCGATTACGGGGTAACTGGCCGGGCAGTAAAAAATGGCCTGCTGAGCATCGAAAGCTGGAGTCCTCGCGACTTCGCTCATGACCGGCACCGTACCGTGGACGATCGTCCTTACGGCGGCGGACCGGGGATGCTAATGATGGTGCAACCTTTACGGGATGCTATTCATGCAGCAAAAGCCGCGGCAGGTGAAGGCGCGAAGGTGATTTATCTGTCACCTCAGGGACGCAAGCTTGATCAAGCGGGCGTCAGCGAACTGGCAACGAATCAGAAACTGATTCTGGTGTGCGGTCGCTACGAAGGGATAGACGAGCGCGTAATCCAAACCGAAATTGACGAAGAATGGTCAATCGGCGATTACGTTCTCAGTGGTGGTGAGTTACCGGCAATGACGCTGATTGACTCCGTTTCCCGGTTCATTCCGGGAGTACTGGGCCATGAAGCTTCGGCAACGGAAGATTCCTTTGCTGATGGGTTGCTGGATTGCCCGCACTATACCCGTCCTGAAGTGTTAGAAGAGATGGAAGTACCGCCAGTATTGCTGTCGGGAAACCATGCTGAGATACGTCGCTGGCGTCTGAAGCAGTCGCTGGGCCGCACCTGGCTTAGAAGACCTGAACTTCTGGAAAACCTGGCTCTGACTGAAGAGCAAGCAAAGTTGCTGGCGCAGTTCAAAAGCGAACACGCGCAACAGCAGCATAAACATGATGGGCAGGCGTGAGCCCCCAATATCAGTTTACCCAGGATAAGAGATTAAATTATGAGCAACATTATTAAGCAACTTGAACAAGAACAGATGAAGCAGGACGTACCTTCCTTCCGTCCGGGTGATACCGTGGAAGTGAAAGTATGGGTTGTTGAAGGTTCCAAAAAACGTCTGCAGGCATTCGAGGGCGTGGTTATCGCTATTCGTAACCGCGGTCTGCACTCTGCATTCACTGTTCGCAAAATTTCCAACGGCGAAGGCGTTGAGCGTGTCTTCCAGACTCACTCTCCGGTAGTTGACAGCATTGCTGTTAAACGTCGTGGTGCTGTACGTAAAGCTAAACTGTACTACCTGCGTGAGCGTACTGGTAAGTCTGCTCGTATCAAAGAGCGTCTTAACTAAGATTCGCTTTCGCGACATCCTGACAGAAGGGCTGGCCAGATGGCTGGCCCTTTTTTTATCTTTGTTGTAACCATCGTGATGTAAATCATTTACAATACGCCCTCTATTCGGAGGGGCGGTGGTCAGCAACAGTTTCCAGCAAACGACACCTAAACGGCGAGCCGCCTGGCTGGCACTGTTGGCGATCCTGTTGATCGTCGTGGCCCCCCTGATCTCCATCTCCCTGCAAAAAGACCCCATGAGCGCGATGCCCGGCATGCATCACGCCATGATGATGGACAGCTCGTCCGCGAGCATGGCGCAAATGCCCGACCACGAGATGGCGATGATGCATAGCACAGACGGCGCCACGCATACCGGACACGAACTGCCGCTGGACCATGCCGAAGCGTGTGGCTATTGCGTGCTGTTAGCCCATGTCCCGGGGCTGCTTTTCGCGCTGGCGCTGTTCGTCGCCATGCTCCTGCGGCGTATTCGCCTGCCGGCTTCTCGCCCGGTATTAAAACACTGGCACTACTTCCCCTGGCTCTACCCTGAAACCCGCGCCCCGCCGCGACTGTCTGCTTTTTCCCTTTAATAAAAATCAATCTGCGCACGGCGCAATAACCTCTTTTGCTTTAAAAAAGGAAGAGTATGACAACCTGCACCTCGCGCGCGGCATGGTTAAACCTGCTGCGTCGCCTCCATTTCTACATCGGACTGTTTATCGGACCGTTTATCTTTGTCGCTGCCCTGACCGGCACGCTGTACGTGGCGACGCCGCAGCTGGAAAACTGGCTCTATCACGACGCGCTGCATGGCCTTGCCGACGGGACCCCGCAGCCGCTCAGCGCCCAGATTGCAGTGGCGGAAGAAGCGACCCAGGGTAATCTTCGGCTACTGGCGGTGCGGCCGGCCCCCGCGATGGGGGAGACCACCCGGATTATGTTTGTTGACCCGAGCCTGGGCGAGTCAGAATCCCGGGCCATTTTCGTCGATCCGATCTCGCTGCGGGTGAAGGGCGATATGACGGTCTACGGTACCAGCGGCATCCTGCCGCTGCGCCAGTGGATTGATTATGCGCATCGTTCGCTACTGCTGGGCGACAGCGGGAGGTTATACAGCGAACTGGCTGCCTCATGGATGTGGGTTGCCGCGCTGGGTGGCATTGCCCTGTGGGCGATGACACGTCCAAAACGGCGGATCAATAACGTCCTGCAGAATCATCGTCGGTTGCACGTGACGCTGGGCTGGGGCTTACTGCTGGGCATGCTGCTCTTCTCCGCCACCGGCCTGACCTGGTCGCAATGGGCTGGCGGTAATGTGGATAAAATGCGGGCGGCTTTCGGCTGGTGGACGCCGCAGGTGAATACCCTGCTGCACGGTGAGGCGCCGATGGCGCACGATCCCCACGCCGGGCATCATATGGACGGGATGGCCATGCAGCATCAGTCAGTGCTGCAGCCAGCGCAGTTTGACCTGGTACTGGCGGTGGCCCGTCAGGCGGGGCTGAACGCCAGCCGGCTGGAGATCCGTCCGCCGGTTTCGAAGGAACGTGCCTGGACGGTAAATGAGATCGACCGCCGCTGGCCGACGCAGGTGGACGCGGTGGCGATCGATGGCGCCACGATGCAGGTGGTGGATCGCACCCGGTTCGCCGACTTCCCGCTGATGGCGAAACTCACCCGCTGGGGCGTCGATTTCCACATGGGGGTCCTCTTTGGTCTGGCGAATCAGTTGCTGCTGGTAGGGTTCGGCTGCGCGCTGTGCGTCACCATCGGCGTGGGCTACCGGCTGTGGTGGATCCGCCGTCCGCCTCAGGCGGTCTGGGATCCGGCGCATTCGCTGCTGCAGGCATGGCTGTCGCTCGCCTGGCCCGCCCGTGGGCTGGTACTGGGGATAGCGTTAGCCCTGGGTCTGGCCATGCCATTGATGGGGGCAAGTCTGGTGCTGTTCATTGCCGTTGACTACCTGCGCTGGCGCGCGGCAACGGCAATGAGGATGGCGAAGTCCAGCGATTAAGCGAAGGCTTACGGCGTGCTGATGACCACCGTGACCCGGCGGTTTTCAGCGCGCCCGGCCGCCGTGTCGTTGCTGGCGATCGGGTATTTCTTGCCAAGGCCGCGGGTGACTAAATGACTGCGCGGGACATGGGCGCCTTCCGCCCAGGCATCGGCTACGCTATTGGCGCGCTTAAGCGACAGGGCTTCGTTATAGCTATCCTCACCGTAATTATCGGTGTGGCCTTCAAGGCGGCTATGGGTGATCCCGGTCGCCGCCAGCCGCGAGGCCATCGTGGTGATCTGCTGGCGGCTGTCGGGACGTAGTCGGTAGTCATTCTTGTCAAACAGGATGCTATCGGATAAGCCCAGGGACCAATCGCCATTGCTTTCAGTGAAGCCGTAAGATTTCATCGCCGCCACCTGCTCGGGGGTAAATTTTCCCTGAGGAGCCTGGCAACCTGTCAAAAGCGCCGCCGCCATCAGGGCGGGGACGAAATATTTTCTGAGCATAATGAGTCCTTTATTATTTCAGCGTCTGCTGGATACGTTGGTTTTTCATGCGATACATATTCTGATCGGCAAGTTCTTGCAGTGATTCAGCGGTGGCGTGCTCCCACGCCAGAGCATAACCGACGCTCAGCGAGAGCGTGGCGCTATGGCCATTGTGCAGGTTGAATGGCGGAAGAAATTGTTCCGACAGCGCCTGGCACAGAGCCTGCACTTCGGCTTCCGAGCGCACCTCACGCAGCAGAACGGCAAACTCATCGCCGCCGAGACGCCATGCCAGATGGCGTTTTCCGGCGAAGGCCATCAGGCGGCTGGCGACCTCCGTCAGCACTTTATCGCCTGCCGCGTGCCCCCAGTTGTCATTGATCAGCTTGAAGTTATCGCCGTCAAGAAACAGTAATGCCGAGGTCTGGTGATCCACCTCGTTCTTCATCAGTTCGGCGAGCGCGTTGCGAAAGGCGGCGCGGTTAGCCAGGCCGGTCAGCGGGTCATGTAGCGAGCTACGCAACAGCTGGGCATTCTTGGCCTGCAGCTGGCGCTGCCAGTCCTCCATCTCCCCCAGCAGGCTGTTAAAGTCCTGGGCGAAAAGATGGAATTCCTCAATACGCTCCTCGGGCACCCGACGTGAGAAATGACGGTTTTCACGAATATCGTGCACAACCTCGGTGATGCTCTGCAGGGCGGTGACGATCCCCCGGTGCAGGGAGTGGGTCAGCAGCAGGGCGATGAACGAGGCGAGCAGAATGCTGCCGGTCAGTACCAGAATCGAGATACCGAGAAAGTGGCTGATCAGTTCATCAAGCGCGGTCAGTCGCAGCTCGCCGATTTGTTTGCCCTGGTGCCAGATGGGCTGCACCGTGGGCTCCGGAAACAGCCATTGACTGATAAGGCCGCTCACTTGTTCTTTGTTGGCCAGCGGTTCATGGCGCCATGCGGCGAAGTGCTGCTTCTGGCCGTTGAGCACAATCGCTTGGGAAATCTGCCCTTGCTTCCCCAGCGAAGCGAGGGTTTCCTCCGCCGCCGCGCTATCGCCAAACACCAGGGCGGCTTCGAGGCTGCGACCCATGGTCGCGGCAGTGAGCTCTAGATTTTTCTGCGCGTACTGCTTGAGCGTGAAGATTGAGGCTGTGCTTAGCAGCAGCCAAACCAGCGTCATGGAGATCACCACGCTTATCACGCTAATTCGACGAAGCGCGCGTTTAAATGTCGGGCGCGCGGTCTGTGAAAAGTCCTTATTCATGTGGTTTTTTCCGGGCAAGCATCAGGACGTCCGGGTTAACCCGGACCCCGCTGTGCGTCAGAACGTCCAGATTAACGGAGAAGCGGACCCTGTCGTCGTTGATGATCAGGCAAAACGCGCTACCAATGGAGCAATCCGTATTTTGTTCTGCGATGAGTAAAAGCGGCTTCGGGCCATAGCGGCGAGTTAATTCCGACTGTTGGGTCGGCGATTCGCTGCCAAAATAAAAACCATCGCAGGTTGTTTTTAACGCTTCTTCACTATTACGTACTATCACCGGTTGATAGGGCAAGGCATCCGGATCTTCATGAGCCAGGCTATGGGTGAAGCGTGATGAGGCAAAAATGCACAGCTTCGGCGCCCCTGTTAATGCCGGCCAACGGGTGTAGGTCACGATCCCGGAAACAATAGCGCGAACATGTTCTGAAGGTCCGGCAGCAAAAACAGGAGATACCGCGATGAGAAAAAATACAGTCAATAAAAGACGGTGTAATACTGTCATTAACGCTTCCGTCAAATTCGCCATAGCGCGGGAAAAGCCGCTGCCGATGCCCGGCGCAGAATACCACTGTTAACAAAACCCGTCATTACATGCGCCCTTTGCTTTGGGACAAATCTCACCAGGATTTTTCGTAATCGCGATCGCGATAGCGCGCAAGTTTGCTGTGAATTTTGGCTGTGTAAACATTTCAGTACATATTTTGTCGAGTTAAGTGGCAATTAATTTGCCGGTGTAAACTAAAATTTACGTAATATGGATTGAATTCTTTACTTAGTGTGGTATCGTTACGCCATGCCCGCTGAGGCACCCTTTATCGCAAACGAGCTACACAGGATCGCAATCATGCAAAAAGACGCGCTGAATAACGTACATATTACCGACGAACAGGTGTTAATGACCCCGGAGCAACTGAAGGCGGAATTCCCGCTAAGCGTTGAACAGGAAGCGCAGATTGCGCATGCCCGTGAGACTATCTCCGATATTATCGCCGGCCGCGATCCGCGCCTGCTGGTGGTTTGCGGCCCTTGCTCGATCCACGATCCGGAAGCCGCGATTGAATATGCTCGTCGATTTAAAGCTCTTGCCGCAGAGGTCAGCGATAGCCTCTACCTGGTGATGCGCGTCTACTTTGAAAAACCCCGTACCACTGTCGGCTGGAAGGGGCTGATTAACGATCCGCACATGGATGGTTCGTTTGATGTTGAAGGCGGCCTGAAGATTGCGCGTCGTCTGCTGGTCGAGCTCGTCAATATGGGACTGCCGCTGGCGACGGAAGCGCTGGATCCGAACAGCCCGCAATACCTTGGCGATCTGTTCAGCTGGTCCGCTATCGGCGCACGTACCACGGAATCACAAACGCACCGCGAAATGGCCTCTGGCCTGTCGATGCCGGTCGGCTTTAAAAACGGTACCGACGGTAGTCTGGCGACGGCCATCAACGCCATGCGCGCCGCGGCGATGCCGCACCGTTTCGTCGGCATCAACCAGGCCGGGCAGGTCTGCCTGCTGCAAACGCAGGGTAATCCGAACGGCCATGTGATCCTGCGCGGCGGTAAGGCGCCGAACTACGGTCCGGAAGATGTGGCGAAATGCGAAAAAGAGATGGCGCAGGCGGGACTGAAACCGTCGCTGATGGTAGATTGCAGTCATGGGAACTCCAATAAAGATTTCCGCCGCCAGCCAGCCGTGGCTGAATCCGTTGTCGCACAGATCAAAGATGGCAACCGCTCCATTATCGGCCTGATGATCGAGAGTAATATCCACGAAGGCAATCAGTCCTCTGAACAGCCGCGTGAGACGATGAAATACGGCGTTTCGGTGACGGATGCCTGCATCAGCTGGGAAACCACCGATGCGCTGCTGCGTGAACTGGATAAGGATCTCCGCGGCCATCTGGCGGCCCGTTTGGTGTAAGAGGAAAGTATGGTTGCTGAACTGACCGCGTTACGCGATCAAATTGATGAAGTGGATAAAGCGTTGCTTAGCCTGCTGGCTAAGCGTCTGGAACTGGTGGCCGAAGTCGGCGAGGTGAAGAGCCAGTATGGTCTGCCGATTTACGTCCCGGAGCGCGAGGCGGCGATGCTTGCCTCCCGGCGTGAAGAGGCGGCCGCGCTCGGCGTACCGCCGGATCTGATCGAGGATGTTCTGCGTCGCGTGATGCGGGAATCCTATTCCAGCGAAAACGACAAAGGCTTCAAAACCCTGCACCCGAATCTGCGGCCGGTGGTCATCGTCGGCGGCGGCGGGCAGATGGGGCGTCTGTTTGAGAAGATGTTAACGCTGTCCGGCTACCAGGTGCGTATTCTGGAAAAAGACGATTGGGCCCGGGCGGCGGATATCGTCGCCGATGCCGGCATGGTCATCGTCAGCGTACCGATTCACACCACCGTGGAGACGATCGGCAGGCTGCCGCCGCTGCCGGCGGATTGCATTCTGGTTGACCTTGCCTCGGTGAAAGCGGAGCCGCTGCAGGCGATGCTGGCAGCGCATCAGGGCCCGGTTCTTGGCCTGCACCCGATGTTCGGTCCGGACAGCGGCAGCCTGGCGAAGCAGGTGGTGGTCTATTGTGATGGCCGCCAGCCGGAGGCCTATCAGTGGTTCCTCGAACAAATTCAGGTTTGGGGCGCGCGGCTGCACCGCATCAGCGCCGTTGAGCACGATCAGAACATGGCGTTTATTCAGGCGCTGCGCCACTTTGCCACCTTCGCCTATGGTCTGCACCTGGCAGAAGAGAATGTGCGTCTTGAGCAACTGCTGGCGCTTTCGTCACCTATTTACCGGCTGGAGCTGGCGATGGTGGGGCGCCTGTTTGCCCAGGATCCGCAGCTGTACGCCGACATTATTATGTCATCGGAAAATAACCTGGCGCTGATTAAGCGCTATTACCAGCGTTTCGGCGAAGCGATTGGCTTGCTGGAGCAGGGCGATAAGCAGGCGTTTATCAACAGCTTCCGTAAAGTCGAACATTGGTTTGGCGATTACGCTCAGCGTTTCCAGAGCGAGAGCCGCACGCTGCTGCGTCAGGCGAACGATAATCGGCAGTAAAGCGAAAAAGATGTATACAATAAAGCCAGCGACCGCTGGCTTTTTTTATAGGGATGACAACGATGGCTGAACCACAACCGCTGTTTGACTACACCGGATACCTGCCGGAATGCCCGACCTGGAGCGAGGCTGAACAGGCCCTCTACTGGGCCGATATCATGGAGTGTGAAATCCACCGCTACGATACCCGCAGCGGCGAACACCAGGTGCTGCAGTTTCCGGAGGAGGTCGGCTGTTTCTCCCTGCGTGAGAAGGGCGGATTTATCGTTGCATTACGCAGTGGCATCTGGCTGACCGACGCCCACGGCCTGCTGCGGCGGAAAGTCTGTGATAATCCGAGCAATCCGGAGCTGGCGCGGTTTAACGATGGTGGGACCGATCGCGAGGGGCGTTTTTATGCCGGCACCTTCTGGGGGCCGGGGGATTACAACGGCGCGCTGCTGATGCGAGTCGATAATGACCTGAAGCCGAAAGTGATTCAGTGTGATATCCATGGCGCCAACGGTCTGGCGTTTAGCGCCGACCAGCGCTGGATGTATACCTCTGATACGCCGAACGCCGTGATCTACCGTACGCCGCTGGATGAACAGGGTGAGCCTGGACGACGCGAGGTGTTTCGCCGTTTCCAGCCGGGCGAAGGCATCCCTGACGGGGCGGCGATCGATGTGGAGGGCTGTTACTGGAGCGCGATGTTTGACGGCTGGCGGATTGCTCGTTTCTCGCCGCAGGGCGAGGAGCTGGAGACTTACCCGATGCCGGTTCGTTGTCCGACAATGGTCTGCTTTGGTGGGGCGGATATGAAAACGCTCTATATCACCACAACCCGGGAAAACATGGAGGACGATGAGCTGGCGAAGTACCCGCTGTCAGGCGCCATCTTCACCCTGCCGGTTGCGGTGGCAGGGATGAAGAAATTACCGTTCCGCGAACGTTAAACCGGATCCACTGGCACCACGTTTTCGCTGGGGTAGCAACCGAGGACCTTCATGGAGCGGGTGATTTCCGCCAGCTCCTTTAATGCCTTGCGCATGGGCAGCGAGTCCAGGTTGGCCTGAATATCGAGATAAAACATCTCTTCCCAGGGATTGCCGTGGATCGGGCGAGATTCCAGTTTGGTCATGATCAGATTGTGGTTGCGCAGCACCAGCAGGGCTTCCACCAGGGCGCCCGCCTGCTGACCGGTCGCCATTAACAGCGTGGTCTTGGCCGGAACCTGATCGGAGACGTTCACCGCTTTGCGCGCCAGGACGAGGAAGCGCGTGATGTTCTGCGTCTGGTTGGCCTGGCAGTGCTCCAGCACCTGCAGGCTATATAGGGCGCCACCCGCTTCGCTGCCCAGTGCCGCAACGGCCGGGGAGTTAGCCTGCGCCACTTTTTCCATTGCCGCCGAGGTGCTCTCGGTATATTCAATCTTCCAGTGCGGGTAGCGGCTCAGATACTGGCTGCACTGCTGGAACGGCTGCGGATGGCTGTAGACGGTCTGAATTTTATCGGCATCCGTCGAGGTGCTAACCAGCACGCAATGATCGATAGGGATCGTCAGCTCGCCAACGATCGACAGGCTGGTGTGCTGCAGCAGATCGTAGACGTCGTTGATCCCGCCAGAGCTGGTGTTTTCAATCGGCACCACGGCGTAATCGGCCTGGCCGGTCTCTACCTGATTAAAAATATCGGCGAACTTCGCGCAGCCGCTCTCAATAAACTGCTCAAAATGGCGAGCGGCGTACTGACGCGCCGCCAGATGCGAATAAGAGCCTTTAGGGCCAAGGAAGGCCACGCGGGCCGAATGCGGATTAATTTTATTCAGATGCTGCTGCAGCAGGGTTTGTTGGGTCAGGACGGAGTCTTCGATGATCAGCTGGAACAGGCGGGTGATGTAGTGCGCATCCAGATTATGGCGCTTGCCGATGGTCATCAGACGCTCCAGCAGATCGCGTTCGCGGTCAATATCACGCACTGGACGGTGGGAGGCCAGTTTGGCTTTACCAACCTCAACAGCCAGCCCGCGGCGCTCCGCCAGCAGAGCAAGCAGTTTCTCGTCCAGTGCGCTTATCTTATCGCGCAGCGCCAGTAATGGGTTTTCCTCGGTCATAGATGTTGCCTTTGTTGTTATCAAATAAAAAAGGCCTCCCGGGTGGGAGGCCTTATTGTTCGTCTTCGCATTCTTTCTTATACGACGAATTGCCTCCCGGTCAGGGGAAGGTAAAAAAGAATGCGAAGAAGAACGGGACACGTTTCATGGTAAATTCCTTGAGGTAGTGGGGATTACAGTACCTGTACTGTTTTCACTCTGTCAATAAAAAACGCGCCCGAAGGCGCGTGGCATGACACAACTTAAGTTAAGGATTACTCTTCTTCTTCCACAAAGCCTGCCTCTTTCACCGATGTTGCGGCGCGGCGGGCTTCCCCTTTGTGTTGCACTTTATTCAGCTGCCGTTCCAGCTTGTTGATCAATTCGTTAATGGCGGCGTACATATCTTCATGACGCGCACTGGCAACCAGATGACCGTTTGGCGTATTGATGGTTGCATCAGCGATAAAACCCTGCGGCTCCTTAGACAGAATGATGTGCGGGTTGATTAAATGAGTTTGCCACTTATCCAGTTTGGCGAGACGGTCTGCGACATGCTGGCGGATTGCCGGAGTAATTTCCATTTGTTTACTGGTAATGTTCATTGTCATAAATTTTACCTCTTGTCTTTCCCGTCTTGGTGAATCCAGCATACCTTTCCCAATGTCAAAAAGCGTGATCTAAATCACATTTTATTGTCACTTTTTGTCAACGAATTCATTTTGTGAGACAGGGCAGGAAGAAGTGAGATTTTACTTGTCGAACCCGGTAAAGCAGGCCATATTTGATGAGTTAACCCGGCGCTAAACCGCTTCAGCTTGACGGGGTAAAGTATAAAAAAACGGCAGCCACTGGCTGCCGTTTGCGATCCATGAATCAGACTCAGGTGTTCTTGCTGTTCGCGGCGATTATCTTCGCGACTTTGTCCGCCTGGGCGTTCATTTGCATCTGACGATAGGCGTTTTCCATCTTCGGCAGGGCATCGCGGGTGGCCTGGGTATCCGGATAGTTACGCATCATACCTTCCACGCGGTTCACGACGGCAACCCATGCGCCACGGTCGGTGTAGTAATCCACGACCGACAGCTCATATTTGGCCAGGCGATCTTTCAGGAACACCATACGTTTATAGGCGTCAGTGGCGTACTGGCTGTTCGGGTAACCGCGCACCAGTTTGGAGAAGTCATTGAAGGCATCGCGCGCGTGCTGTGGATCGCGGTCAGAGCGATCGACACCAAAGAAGCCCTGCAGGGCGCTGTCATCCAGGGCCATGTTGGTCAGGCCGCGCATATAGATGACGTAATCGATATTTGGGTGGGTGGGGTTCAAACGCATGAAGCGATCGATGGCCGCCTGAGCCAGCGGCAGATCGGCGTTTTTGTAATACGCATAAATCAGATCCAGCTGTACCTGTTGGGAATAAGGGCCGAATGGATAACGGTTATCCAACGCTTCCAGTTGCGTTATCGCCTGTTTCCAGTTACCGTCCTGCAGTTTTTGCTGGGCGGTCGCGTAGATTTCATTCGGCGGATTATCAGGCACCTCTTCCTTAGAGCCGGAGCAACCCACCAAAGCCAGGCTCAGTGTGGCGGCTGCCACCAGGTATTTCATGCGCGTCATGACGTTTTGACTTCCTCAAAATGTTTATGCGGGAGAATCTCTGTTCCTGCTCCCGATTAAGACCAGCTACAATAGCACACTATATTAAACGGCAAAGCCGTAAAACCCAACGTTAAACGAAGAAGCTGTATATGGCACAACGAGTACAACTCACCGCAACGGTGACCGAAAATCAACTCGGTCAACGCTTAGATCAGGCTTTGGCCGAATTGTTCCCTGATTATTCGCGATCGCGGATAAAAGAATGGATCCTGGACCAACGCGTATTAGTCAATGGCAGCATTGGCGATAAGCCGAAAGAAAAAGTGCTGGGGGGAGAGCACATCGCTATCGATGTCGAAATCGAAGAAGAGGCGCGCTTCCAGCCGCAGGATATTCCGCTCAATATCGTTTACGAAGATGATGACATCCTCGTGATTAACAAACCGCGCGATCTGGTTGTGCATCCTGGCGCGGGCAACCCTGACGGTACTGTGCTGAATGCGCTGCTGCACTACTATCCGCCGATCGCCGATGTGCCGCGCGCGGGGATCGTGCACCGTCTGGATAAGGACACCACCGGTCTGATGGTGGTGGCGAAAACCATTCCGGCACAAACCCGGCTGGTGGAGTCGTTGCAGCTGCGCGAGATCACTCGCGAGTATGAAGCGGTGGCCATTGGTCATATGACTTCCGGTGGCACAGTGGAAGAGCCGATCAGTCGTCATCCGACGAAACGTACCCATATGGCGGTGCATCCGATGGGCAAACCGGCGGTGACCCACTACCGCATTATGGAACATTTCCGCATCCATACCCGCCTGCGCCTGCGCCTGGAAACCGGTCGTACGCACCAGATCCGTGTGCATATGTCGCATATCACCCATCCGCTGGTGGGTGACCAGGTATATGGCGGCCGGCCGCGTCCGCCGAAGGGCGCGTCGGAGGAGTTCATCACCGCGCTGCGTAAATTCGACCGTCAGGCGCTGCACGCCACCATGCTGCGTCTGTACCACCCGATCACCGGCATTGAAATGGAGTGGCACGCGCCCATCCCACAGGATATGGTCGAGCTCATCGAGGCGATGCGTGCCGATTTTGAAGCCCATAAGGACGATATTGACTGGTTATGACTAAACTGATTGTACCGCAGTGGCCGATGCCCCGCAGCGTGGCGGCCTGTAGTTCGACCCGCATTGGCGGCGTGAGTCTGCCGCCCTATGACTCGCTCAACCTGGGCGCCCATTGCGGAGACAATCTGCAGCATGTTGAAGAAAACCGGCGGCGGATGTTTGCTGCCGGTGGCTTGCCGTCTTACCCGGTTTGGCTGGAGCAGGTTCATGGCACCGATGTTCTGACGCTGGACGGCGGACCCTATCCATCGAAACGCGCAGATGCTTCTTATAGTCGTACGCCAGGCACCGTCTGTGCGGTGATGACCGCCGACTGCCTGCCGGTCCTGTTCTGTAACCGCGACGGCACCGAAGTCGCCGCGGCGCATGCGGGATGGCGCGGCTTATGCGAAGGGGTTCTGGAAGAGACGGTTGCCCGTTTCGCCGATAAAGCCGAAAACATGATGGCGTGGCTGGGCCCGGCCATTGGTCCGCAGGCATTTGAGGTGGGGCCGGAAGTCCGGGATGCCTTTATGGCGAAAGACGAGAACGCGCACCGGGCTTTTCGTCCGGCAGGCGAGAAATATTTTGCTGATATCTATCAACTGGCTCGGCAGCGTCTGGCAAACGTCGGCGTTGAGCAGATTTTCGGCGGCGATCGCTGCACGCTAAGCGAAAAGGATGATTTTTTCTCTTACCGGCGCGACAAGACCACCGGTCGTATGGCAAGTTTCATTTGGCTGATATAACCTAGAGAATCAAGACGATCCAGAAGGCAAACTTATTTTTCGCATAGTTCAGGTCTTTAACCTTGAATAATTGAGGGATGACCTCATTTAATCTCCAGTAGCAAATTTGACCTGTTTATGGGAGGAGTTATGCGTCTGGATCGTCTTACCAATAAATTCCAGCTTGCTCTTGCCGATGCCCAGTCACTCGCACTCGGGCACGACAACCAATTCATCGAACCTCTTCATTTAATGAGCGCCTTACTGAATCAGGAAGGGGGATCGGTACGTCCTTTATTAACCTCGGCGGGCGTCAATGCCGGGAAACTACGCACTGACATCGAGCAGGCCTTGAGCCGTTTACCGCAGGTGGAAGGCACCGGCGGCGATGTACAACCTTCTCAGGATTTAGTGCGGATCCTGAACCTTTGCGACAAGCTGGCGCAAAAGAAAAAGGACAACTTTATTTCGTCGGAACTGTTCGTTCTGGCGGCGCTTGAATCGCGCGGTACGCTGACCGACCTTTTAAAATCCGCCGGAGCAACAACCGCCAACGTGACTCAGGCGATTGAACAAATGCGCGGAGGTGAAAGCGTGAACGATCAGGGTGCCGAAGACCAACGTCAGGCATTGAAGAAATTTACCGTCGATCTGACCGAGCGAGCCGAGCAGGGCAAGCTGGATCCGGTGATCGGCCGTGATGAAGAGATTCGCCGTACCATCCAGGTACTGCAGCGTCGTACCAAAAACAACCCGGTACTGATTGGTGAACCCGGGGTGGGTAAAACGGCAATCGTCGAAGGACTGGCGCAGCGTATCGTCAACGGCGAAGTACCAGAAGGGTTGAAAGGCCGTCGGGTATTGGCGCTGGATATGGGGGCGCTGGTGGCCGGGGCGAAATACCGCGGTGAGTTTGAAGAGCGTCTGAAAGGCGTGCTGACTGACCTGTCAAAACAGGAAGGCAACGTCATTCTGTTTATCGACGAACTGCATACCATGGTGGGCGCTGGTAAAGCCGACGGCGCGATGGATGCGGGTAACATGCTGAAGCCGGCGCTGGCGCGTGGTGAACTGCACTGCGTCGGGGCGACAACGCTTGATGAATACCGTCAGTACATCGAAAAAGACGCCGCGCTGGAACGTCGCTTCCAGAAAGTGTTCGTCGCCGAGCCGACGGTAGAAGATACCATCGCTATTCTGCGTGGCCTGAAAGAACGTTACGAGCTGCACCACCACGTGCAGATCACTGACCCGGCGATTGTCGCGGCGGCGACCTTGTCGCATCGCTATATTGCCGACCGTCAGCTGCCGGATAAAGCCATCGACCTTATCGATGAGGCGGCGTCCAGCATTCGTATGCAGATCGACTCCAAGCCGGAAGAGCTGGACCGTCTCGATAGACGTATTATCCAGCTGAAACTGGAACAGCAGGCGCTGAAGAAAGAGTCTGATGAAGCGAGCCTGAAACGTCTCGATATGCTCAACGAGGAGCTGGCGGATAAAGAGCGTCAGTACTCGGTACTGGAAGAAGAGTGGAAAGCGGAAAAAGCCTCTCTCTCCGGCACCCAGACTATTAAAGCCGAGCTGGAACAGGCGAAAATCGCTATCGAACAGGCGCGTCGCGTCGGCGATCTGGCGCGGATGTCCGAGCTGCAGTACGGCAAAATTCCGGAACTGGAGAAACAGCTGGCGGCTGCCACTCAGTCCGAAGGGAAAACCATGCGTCTGCTGCGTAATAAAGTGACGGATGCTGAGATCGCCGAAGTGCTGGCCCGCTGGACCGGTATCCCTGTCTCCCGGATGATGGAAAGCGAGCGCGACAAACTGCTGCGTATGGAGCAGGAGCTGCATCATCGGGTGATCGGCCAGGATGAGGCGGTTGAAGCGGTATCGAACGCCATTCGCCGTAGCCGCGCTGGGCTATCCGATCCGAACCGGCCGATTGGTTCGTTCCTGTTCCTCGGTCCAACCGGGGTCGGTAAAACCGAGCTGTGTAAAACGCTGGCTAACTTTATGTTCGACAGCGACGACGCGATGGTGCGTATCGATATGTCCGAGTTTATGGAGAAACACTCCGTCTCGCGTCTGGTCGGTGCGCCTCCGGGATACGTCGGCTATGAAGAGGGCGGTTACCTGACTGAGGCGGTGCGTCGTCGTCCTTATTCCGTCATTCTGCTGGATGAAGTGGAAAAAGCGCACCCGGATGTGTTCAACATTCTGCTGCAGGTACTCGACGACGGGCGTCTGACCGACGGGCAGGGGAGAACGGTCGACTTCCGTAATACGGTGGTCATCATGACCTCGAACCTCGGTTCCGATCTGATTCAGGAACGGTTTGGCGAACTGGACTACGGTCATATGAAGGATCTGGTACTGGGAGTGGTAAGCCAGAACTTCCGTCCGGAGTTTATTAACCGTATCGACGAAGTGGTGGTCTTCCATCCTCTGGGTGAGAAACACATTGCTTCTATTGCCCAGATCCAGCTGCAGCGTTTGTATAAACGCCTGGAAGAGCGTGGGTATGAAGTGCGGATGTCCGATGAGGCGCTGAAGTTGCTGAGCGCCAACGGTTACGATCCGGTATACGGCGCGCGGCCACTGAAACGCGCTATTCAGCAGCAGATTGAGAACCCGTTAGCCCAGCAGATCCTTTCCGGTGAGCTGGTTCCGGGGAAAGCTGTCGAGCTGGTGGTGAAAGACGACCGTATTGTGGCAGTGCAGTAAATCACAAAACGACAAAAACGGGCCCAACGGGCTCGTTTTTGTTTAAAAACCAGGCAAGAATTAAAGCTCAACACCTGGTTTGGTTGAAAAGTGAGCGGTTGAATTCTTTTTTTGAATTTATCCTTGTCACTTCAGAATTACTCCCTATAATGCGCCTCCACTGACACGGAACAACGGCAAACAAGCCGCCGGGTCAGGAGGATTCAACGACGGAAATCGACGTTGAAAGCCGACAGAGAAAAGCAAAATAAGCGCTTGACTCTGAATGAGGAAAGCGTAATATACGCCACCTCGCGACAGAGCGCTAAAGCGCGTC